>JAITUD010000512.1 GCA_031286555.1 Microbacterium sp.
TGAGGTTGCCGTGCACGTCGGAGATGAGGGCGATGCGATCCACCCGACCATCGTGTCACGGCACGATCCCGTCACCGAACGGCGGTCAGGAACTCCGTCACGAGCGGCGCGAGCGCCGCGCCGATCTCAGATGCCGGGCGCTTGCGCCCCTTCACCTCGAAGGAGTGCCCTCCCCCTTCGACCCACTCGATACGTGCATCCTGACACGACGCCACAGCCTCTTCGAGCTGCGCATGCGGCTGGATGAACGGGTCATTCGTGCCCGACACGAACAGCTGCGGGGGCACGATAGCCGGCAGGTGCTCGACGCGCGGCTTCTCCGGCCTTCCCGGCGGATGCAGCGGATACCCCAGGTACACCAGCGCGTCGACGTCGAGCCCATTCGCGACGGCCATCGACGCCATCCGCCCGCCGTACGACCGCCCGGAGGCGAAGACCCGCGCCGCCGGTGCCTGAACGCGCACCCACGCGACGACGCCGCGCCAGGTGGTGATCGACTGTGCCGCAGGCCCGGGCATCCGGCGCCCGGCATCCACGTACGGGAAGTTGAACCGCAGCGTCGAGAACCCCTCCGCGCGCAGCGCCCCGGCGAGGCCGAGCAGGAACGGATGATCCCTGCCGGTGCCCGCGCCGTGCGCGATCACCACCACGTCGCCGCCGTCGACCGGCTCCCACACGGCGGACACCGAACCCGCAGGCAGGTCGACGGGGATCTGCAGCGGCTCAGCCATCGCGGTCAGCGTGCCTCGTCGCCGGTCTGCTCATCGGATGCCGGTCGCGCGGTCCCGTCCGCGGCCTGCTCCGGAGCATCCGCCGGCGCGGACTCGGGAGCGGCATCCACGCGTTCGCCGTACGCCGGCGGAGCGGGTGTGGGCGGAAGCGGCGGGGCGGCGGGGCGCGGAGGAATGGCCACCTCGGGCGCCCCCGTGGCAGCCGAACCGCTCTGATCCGCGGCATCCGGATCGACCCGCTCGCCGTACCTCGGCGGCTCGTCAAGGTTCACGACGGGGCGGGTCGGCTCTGGGCGTTCCGTCGTACCGACCACCTGACGGGCCTTCGCGAAAGAGGCCGCCTGCACGCGCACCTCGTAATGATCGGCTGCGAGCTGCGTGACGCTCGCGAAGTCGCGCCGTCGGCGCACGATCGCGAACGAGATCAGGCTCATGATCATGCCGAGCGCGACGCCGATGAACACGAAGCCGAGGAACAGCGTGATCGGGGCGTTCGGGTTGCCGAACAGCATGATCGCCGAGAGGAAGAGCCCGATGAGCACGCCGTTGATCGCCCCCGATCGGGCCGCCATGGCGTAGCCGAGCCGCCCCGTGACACGTTCGATGGTGCGCACCCCCATGCCCACGATCGCGATGTCGCGCGCCGGCACCTCTCCGGCGATGAGCTTGGAGACCGTCTTCTGTGCGCTCTCGTAGTCACGCACCGACGAGACGATCTCTCCCACGTCGGTACCGTTCGAGGGCCGGTTCAGCATGCTCATGCGGTCATTGTCCCATGTAGCCCTCCGGCGCGCCCTTGCCCCGCCGATGCTTCCGCTGAACGCGGAACGCTGCCGCGTGCGGGTACCGCACTACTCTGGTTCCGTGAGCACACAACGGGTATTCGTCGCGCGCCTGGCCGGCTGCGCCGTCTTCGACCCCGTGGGCGACCGGCTCGGCAAGGTCCGGGACGTCGTCATCGTGTACCGAAGTTCCGCCGCGCCCCGCGTGATCGGCCTTGTCGTCGAGATCCCCGGGCGCCGTCAGGTGTTCCTCTCGATCGGCCGGGTCACCTCGATCCGCGCCGGCCAGGTCATCTCGACCGGACTCATCAATGTGCGCCGGTTCCAGCCGCGCCCCGGTGAGGTGCGGGTGCTCGCCGAGTACCTCGGCCGGCAGGTCGTCTTCGCGGACGGCAGCGGCACCGCCGTGGTCGAGGATGTCGCGATCGAGCAGGACAGGCACGGCGAGTGGGCGATCTCGCAGCTGTTCCTGCGCAAACCGAAGACCAGCGCCTCTCCGTTCGCCAAGGGGCCCACGACGTTCGCGGGCTGGAACGAGGTATCGGAGCAGCGCACTCCCGGTGAGGCGCAGTCCGCCGAGCAGCTGGTCGCCAGCTATTCCGAGCTGCACGCCGCCGATCTCGCCACCACCCTGCTGGATCTGCCGGAGCAGCGCATGCTCGAGGTCGCGGAGGAGCTCCCGGACGAGCGCCTCGCCGATGCTCTGGAGGAGATGCCCGAGGACGACCAGATGGGCATCCTCGATCGGCTCGGCGACGAGCGCGCCGCGGACGTGCTCGACGAGATGGAGCCGGACGACGCCGCCGACCTGCTCGCTCAGCTGCCGCCGGAGCGTCTCGAGCAGCTCCTCGGCCTGATGGAGCCGGAAGAGGCCGAGGACGTGCGCATGCTGCTGCGCTACGGCCCGGACACCGCCGGCGGTCTCATGACGCCGGAGCCGATCATCCTCTCCGCCGACGCGACCGTGGCCGAGGCACTCGCGCTGATCCGCCGGCACGAGCTGCATCCGGCTCTCGCCGCGGCCGTGTTCGTCACGCTGCCGCCCTATGAGACACCGACCGGCCGCCTGCTCGGCCTCGTGCACTTCCAGCGGATGCTGCGCTACCCGCCGCACGAGCGCCTCGGCGCGATCGTCGACGACAGCCTCGAGCCGGTGCCCGCGACGGCATCCGCCGCCGAGGTGGCACGCATGCTGGCCAGCTACGACCTGGTGTCGCTGCCCGTCGTCGACACCGCGCACCGCCTCGTCGGCGCAGTCAGCGTCGACGACGTGCTCGACTATCTGCTGCCAGACGACTGGCGCACCCATGACGCCGATGAGACCGCGACCGGAGGTGCCCGATGATGGCCCGCGCACCGCGCCTCGACAAGCCGCTGGACCGCGGCGTCGCCGCCCGCACCGCGCCCACCTCGCGCGACCGCTTCGGCCGGTTCACCGAGTGGGTCGCCCGCGCCATGGGCACTCCCGCGTTCATCGTCATCCTGACGCTGTTCTGCGCCGCGTGGATCCTGTGGAACACGACCATGCCGCAGCAGTTCCGCTTCGACGACGCAGCGCTCGGTTTCACCGCGCTGACCCTGGTGCTCTCGCTGCAGGCCTCGTACGCCGCTCCGCTCATCCTGCTCGCCCAGAACCGCCAGGACGACCGCGACCGCGTGCAGATCGAGCAGGACCGCCAGCGCGCCGAGCGCAACATGGCCGACACGGAGTACCTCGCCCGCGAGATCGTCGCGCTGCGCATCGCGCTCGAGGAGCGCAGCGCACAGACCGTGACCCGTGACGTGCTCCGCCAGGAGCTGAAGGCGCTGCTGGCCGAGCTCGAGACCCCGAACGAGAACGGCGACCAGGAGCACGCACGATGACCTCGGCCGACGAGGTCAGGAAGGCCGTCGCCGCGGTCACCGACCCCGAGCTGCGCCGGCCGATCGGCGATCTCGACATGGTGCGCGAGATCAGTGTCGACGGCACGACCGCGCAGGTGTCGATCGTGCTCACGATCGTCGGATGCCCGGCAGCGCAGCGCATCGAGAAGGA
>JAITUD010000008.1 GCA_031286555.1 Microbacterium sp.
CTCCCCCTGGGCTGGCTGCGACCCTGGCGGCCGATCGCCCAGTGGTACTCGGGGCAGGGGTCGCCGTACTGGGCGGCGAAGGGCATGCTCGGACTCGCGCTGCCCGCCGGCCCCCCGGCGTGGCCCGCGCCCGAGCAGGAGCTGCCGATCGACCGCGGCCCGTTCGCCCGAGTGCTGCACGCGCCGGGGTGGCTCGCCGTCGGCACCTCCGACGGCGTGGTGCGGGTGACCAATCACGGCACCGACCACCGTCTCGAGGGCACGCTCGAGGCGGACGGCCCGCTGTACGCGAAGCTCGGATACTCGACCGCGACCACTCCCGTGCTGCACGGACCGGGCGTGGAGGAGCCGGTGGACGGCGCAGTCGCGCTGCTGCGCGGCCTGCGCCCCAGCCACAGGTCCGGGTTCGTCGTCGGCCCTGTGCGGCAGATCGATGCGGAGACGCTGATCGGGTCATCGCGGTGCGTGGCGCACTGGCCGCACGAGCGGGACTACGGGGAGCCGGACATCGGTCTCTGGCATCCGACGACCGGCGCCGACGCCGGTCCCGAGATCGACACGGTGTCGGTGGTCCGCGACGGCTGGGAGGTGCGGTTCGTCCGCGTGCACGGCGAGGGCACGACGCTCCGCGTCGGCGGCTGGGCGCTGACCGCGGAGGACCTCGTCGAGCACGACGGCACCTGGGCATCGGGCGCGCGGCTGGCGACCAGGGTCGTGCCGCTGTCGCATCCGGCCCAGGGCGCCGGCGTGCTCTGGCAGGACGACGTCTCGCCGCTCGCAGGACGCACCGCAGTGCCCTGGGTCGAGACCGCCGTGCGACCAGGGGACTGGCAGGCGTTCGGAGTGCTGCTGGGTTCGCCCGACGGAGCGCCGTCGCTCGACGGCGCGCGCATCACCTGGCCGGACGGCCGCACGACCGAGATCGACCTCGATGAGGCATCCGCCTGACGGCGGCGACGAAAGGAATCCCATGCGCGCAGTGATCATGCACGGCCCCGGCGACGTCCGCGTCGAGGACGTCCCCGAACCCACGATCGTCGACCCCACGGATGCCGTCATCCGCATCACCGCGACCTGCGTCTGCGGTTCGGACCTGTGGCCCTACCGGGGCATCGATACCCCGAAGGGCCCGCGGCGGATGGGCCACGAGTACATCGGCGTCGTCGAGCAGGTCGGCGCGGAGGTCCGCGACATCAGGATCGGCGACTTCGTGGTCGGTTCGTTCATGGCATCCGACGGCACCTGCGAGATCTGCCGGGCGGGCTACCAGTCCCGCTGCATCCATGTCGTCGGCATGGGCTCGATCGGCACGCAGGCCGAGTACGCGCGCATCCCGTGGGCCGACGGCACGCTGGTGCGCGTGGACGGAACGCCGACGGACACGCAGGCGCGCAGTCTGCTGGCGGCATCCGATGTGCTGGGCACCGGATGGTTCGCGGCGGTCGCCGCCGAGGCGGAGCCGGGCAAGACGGTCGCCGTCGTGGGCGACGGCGCCGTGGGTCTGCTCGGTGTGCTCGCCGCGCGCGAGCTGGGCGCCGAGCGGATCATCGCGATGTCACGGCACGCCGACCGGCAGGCACTGGCGCGGCGGTTCGGCGCCACCGACATCGTCGAGGAGCGCGGGGATGCCGGGGTCGCGCGCATCAAGGAGCTGACCGGCGGCTACGGCGCGCACTCGACCATCGAGGCGGTCGGCACGCAGGAGTCGATGCAGCAGGCGATGCGCGCCACGCGCGCCGGCGGGCACGTCGGCTTCGTCGGCGTCTCGCACGGCGTGGAGATCGACGGCCGCGAGCTGTTCTACTCCGGCGTGCATCTGCACGGCGGCCCGGCGCCGGTGCGCCGGTTCCTGCCCGCGCTGATCGACCTCATCATGACGGATGCGATCGATCCGGGCGGGGTGTTCGATCTGACGCTGCCGCTCGACGAAGCCGCCGAGGCGTACCGCGCGATGGACGAGCGTCGCGCGACGAAGGTGCTGCTGGAGCTCTGACCATGGCGCGATCATTCAGTCACGGACTGCAGAAGGCGTTCGAGCCGTTCGCGCTGGCCACGTCCGGGCGCAGATGGTTCCCGCTCTACGCCACCGTGCATCACCGCGGACGCAAGAGCGGAACAGCGTTCACGACGCCCGTCGCAGTCGTCCCCTCACGCGGCCACGAGACGATCGTGATCGGACTGCCCTGGGGCAAGACCACCAATTGGGCCCGCAACGTGGTTGCCGCAGGATTCGCGGACCTGGATTGGAAGGGCGAGGTCGTGCACACCGTCGAACCGCGCATCGTGGAAGCCTCCGAGGCGGCGGCGCTGTGCAGGTGGCCCTTCAGCGCGGTCGTGCGTCGGATGCCGGGGGCGATCGTGCTGCGCATCGGCTGAGGCGTCGGCGCGAGCCCGGATCAGGCACTCGCGCGCAGCACCAGCTTCGGCGTCGCAAGGCCCGACTCTGACGCCTCGGCCCCCTCGATCGCGGCGACCAGCGCGCGCACGGCCTGCTCGCCGAGGGCGTCGAAGTCCTGGCGCACCGTACTGAGCGGTGGGCTGTAGTCCGCGGCATCCGCGACGTCGTCGAAGCCGATCACGGCGACGTCCTCGGGCACGCCGCGGCCGGTCTCGGCGAGGGCGCGCAGCGCGCCGAGCGCCATCTGGTCGTTGGCGGCGAAGATCGCGGTGGCGTCTGTCAGCCGCGCGGTCTGCGCGTGGCCGGATGCCGCGGACCAGTCCCCGCGCGCGATCTCCGGTGCCTCGACGCCTGCTGCTGCGAGCGCCTCGCGCCAGCCGCGCTCGCGCTCGGATGCCGCATACGAGCCGGCGGGACCGGCGAGGTGGTGCACGGCCTCGTGCCCCGCGGCGAGCAGGTGCTCGGTCGCGGCGCGGGCGCCGGCGGCGTGGTCGGTGCCGACGATCGTGAAGCGGTCGTCGGGCGGGGAGTCCACGACGACCAGGCGGAGGCCGGCGGAGGCCGCGTCTCGGGCGAGCGCAGTGGCCTCGTTCAGCACTACCGCGCCGTCGACGCCCTGGTCGTGCAGCCGGTCGAAGGCGCGGCCGATGTCGCCGTCGGCGCCGAGGGTCACGACGGTGAGCGCGTAGCCGCGGGATGCCGCCGACTCGGCGACCGCCTGCAGCATCCGCGAGTTGCCGACGGTGGCGAGCGTCTGTGCGACCAGCCCGAGGGTGTGCGTGCGGCCGGTGCGCAGGGCGCGAGCGGCGCGGTTGGGGCGGTAGCCGAGCTCGGCCATCGCGCGCTCGACCCTCGACCGCGTCTCGGGGTCGACCTTGGGGCTGTCGTTGGCGACGCGCGAGACGGTCTGACCTGAGACACCTGCACGGGCGGCGACCATGGCCATCGAGACGCGCTGCTGCTGCGGCATCCGGTCCCCCTTCGTCCTCGTCCTCGGGACAGCTGCACGACCGTGGAACAGTTGCACGGCCGAGACCGGGATTCCGTCGTGCACGCGTTCCCGAGTCGTGCAGGTGTTCTGATGTTGACGTTACCACGGCGCGCGGAGTACCGTGTTGACGTGAACATTCGCACCCTGGGCGCCGGCGTCGTCGCGCGCGAGACCCGCCTCGCAGACGGCCGCGAGCTGATCTACTTCGACGACCCCGGCACGACCCTGCCCGCCGAGCGCAGCATCGACACCCGCGACCTCGATCCGCGCCCCGAGACCGCGACCATGCGGCAGGACGCGCTCAGCGGCGATTGGATCACCTTCGCGACCAAGCGCCAGAACCGGGTGCTGATGCCCGGCGACGACGCCGACCCGCTCGCCCCGCAGACGCCGACGAACCCCTCCGAGGTGCCGTCGCTGTACGACGTCGCGGTGTTCGAGAACCGCTCCCCGGCGTTCGGCCCCGCCCTGGCATCCGCCGTCGGCACGGCGCCCGCCGCCGCCGACCCGCCGCTCGGGCTCGACGACCTGACCACGGTCGGCATCGGCCGCACCCGCAGCAGCGTCGGCCGCTGCGAAGTGGTCTGCTTCAGCCCCGAGCACTCCGGATCGTTCGGAACGCTCTCCCCCGTCCGCGCCCGCACCGTCATCGAGGCGTGGGCCGACCGCGCTGCCGCGCTCTCGGCGCTGCCCGGCATCGAGCAGGTGTTCCCGTTCGAGAACCGCGGCGAGGCGATCGGCGTCTCGCTGCCGCATCCGCACGGCCAGATCTACTCCTACCCCTACGTGACGCCGCGCACCCAGCGACTGCTCGACGTCGCCTCGCCCGATCTGTTCGCGCGCATCCTCGACTCCGAGCAGGCGTCGTCGCGCGTCGTGCTGCAGGGCGAGCACTGGACCGCGTTCGTGCCCTTCGCCGCGCGCTGGCCGCTCGAGGTGCAGCTGATGCCGCACCGCCACGCCGCCGACTTCTCCGAACTGACCGACGCCGAGCGCGACGAGCTCGCGCCGCTGTACCTGCGGCTGCTGCGCGGCGTCGACGCGCTGTACTCGACGCCGACCCCGTACATCGCCGCCTGGCACCAGGCGCCGGTCCGCATGGGCCGCGACACCATCCGGATGCGGCTCGAGCTGACCAGCCCGCGGCGCGGCGAGGACAAGCTGAAGTTCCTCGCCGGCTCCGAAGCGGCGATGTCCGCGTGGACCGCCGAGATCCTCCCCGAGGACGCCGCCGCGCGCCTGCGCGATGCGATCGTCTCGGTTCCCGCCCTCTGAGCCCTCCCGGAGACACCATGACCGCACTGTCCGCCGCCCGCGACCTGCTGGTCGCCCTCACCGGTGCCGAGCCCGACGGCATCTGGTCGGCGCCCGGCCGGGTGAACCTCATCGGAGAGCACACCGACTACAACGAGGGGTACGTGCTGCCCTTCGCGATCCCGCACCGGACGTACGCCGCCGCGCGGCTGCGCGACGACGACCGCATCCGGGTCTCGTCGACGTTCGCGGACGAGCCTGTCGAGGTCGCACTCGGCGACCTGACCACGCTGTTCCCCAGCGAGGGCGACCTCCGCGTGCCGGAGTGGTCGGCGTACGCGCTGGGGGTCGCCTGGGCGCTGCGCGACCTTGATCCCTCCGCCCCCGGCATCCAGGGCGTGGAGATCGCGATCGCCTCCGACGTGCCGGTCGGCGCAGGGCTGTCCTCCTCCGCGGCGATCGAAGGGGCCGTGGCATCCGCTCTGAACGACCTGTGGAACCTCGGCCTGGATCCGGTCGCGCTCGCGCGCGCGGGGCGCAGGGCCGAGAACGAGGCGGTCGGCGCGCCGACCGGGATCATGGACCAGATGGCGTCGATGCTCGGCGTCGCCGACGCGGCGACGTTCCTGGACTGCCGCACGCTCGAGACCCAGCAGATCCCGACCGGATTCACGGATGCCGGACTCGAGCTGCTCGTGATCGACACGCGTGTGAAGCACGCGCACTCCACCGGCGGCTACCGCGAGCGGCGGGATGCCTGCGAGCGCGGCGCCGCACTGATGGGCGTGCCCGCGCTGCGCGACGTCTCGGTCGACGACCTGCCGCGGGCGGCCGAGCTGATGGATGACGTGACCTTCCGCCGCGTGCGGCACGTCGTCACCGAGGACCAGCGCGTGCTCGACACGGTCGCCGCACTGCGGACGGACGGGCCGCGCGTGATCGGCGACCTGCTCACCGCGTCGCACGCGTCGATGCGCGACGACTTCGAGATCTCGGTCGCCGAGCTCGACACCGCCGTCGACACCGCTCTGGATGCCGGCGCACTCGGCGCCCGGATGACCGGCGGCGGCTTCGGCGGCGCCGCGATCGCACTGGTCGCACACGCGGACGTCGTCGCGGTGACCGAGGCCGTCGAGCGCGCGTTCGCGGATGCCGGATACCAGGCTCCGCACGTCTTCACGGTGGCGCCGTCCGAGGGCCCGCGCCGCGACGCCTGAGGCCGTCGGGATCGGAGCAGAGAGCAAGGGTCCGTGCAGGCGCGGATGCGCGGCGTCCGCGCCTGCACGGGCCTCCGTTCGGCAGGCGTCAGACCCCGGCCGCATCCAGTTCCGCGAGGACGCCCTCGACCTCACTCCGCAGCGTGGAACGCTCGGCTTCCGGCAGCCAGGACGCGTCCACGGCGCGCACGGCCATCCTGCTCAGCTGCTCGCGCGACGCGCCGATCTGCTCGTTGAGGATGGCGTACTCGTTCGCGAGCGTGGTGGGGAACATGCCCGGATCGTCCGAGCACGGCACGACGTTCAGTCCGGCGTCGAGCATCGCCCGGATGGACGCGCGTCGCCACGGACGCCAGGACCGCCGCGACGTCGTCGACCCCACGGTGAACGTCACGCGCTCGTCGCGGACCCGAGCCACCACCTCGGGGTCCTCGAGCACGTAGTAGCCGTGATCGATGCGATCGCACCCGAGCAGGTCGAGGCAGGTGATGGTGTTCTGCGCGCTCGGGGCGTGCTCGGAGGAGTGCGCGGTGCGGTGCAGACCCGCCTGACCGGCAAGCCGGTAGGCGTCGGCGAAGCGCTCCGGCGGACCGGCGGTCTCGAGGTTGTCGAGCCCGATTCCGGCGACATACTCGTTCGGGTTGTCGACGACCTCGCGCACCCGCTCCAGCGCCTCTGCACCGCTCTTGGAGCGGTCGATGCCCTTGATCATGCGCCCCGTCATGCCGAAGTCGCGCTCCGCCATCCGGATGCCCTCGGCGTACGCCTCGACACTGCCCGTGTATCCGAGCGCCGCAAGGTGCTCAGGGACGTCGTCGAAGAACAGCTCCAAGTGCCGCGTGCCGCTGAGCCTGTGAGCGTCCTCGAACGCCTCGTAGACGATCCGGGTGAGGTCGTCCGCGTCGCGCAGCGACTGGATCACCCAGGCGGACGCCTGGAACAGCGAGTACGACACTTCGGGCTCGCCCGCCGAGCGCCCCTGCGGCACGGGGATGACCGTGTTGCGGTACAGGGCGGGGTCCGGCGGCAGCGAGTTGATGTCGGCGAAGATCCGCTCCGGGTCTTCCGGCAGGTCGAGCTTCGCGCGCCTCGCCAGGTCGGCGAAGGTCGTCGCGCGGACGGTCCCGATCAGGTGGCAGTGCAGATCGACTTTGGGGATCCGGCGGATCCACTCCTCGGAGACGGCGGGCGTCACTTCGACGACACCTCACGCGCGAAGCGGTCGACCCACTCGTTGCGCGTCGGCACCAGCTCCGCAGGGTCCAGCGTCTGATAGCCCGCCTTGATCGGATCGTCGGCGATGTCGCCCACGACGGCGCGGATGTCGTCAGGGATCGTGGCGCCGGGGTTGACCGGCAGGTCACCGACGACCTTGGCGGACGCGGTCTGGGCCTCGACATCGAGCAGGTACTGGATGAACTTGTACGCCGCCTCGGTGTGGGCAGCCCCCTTGGGGATCATCACCCGGTTCGTCGCCATGTAGGCGCCCTCGGACGGCGCGGTCCAGGCGATCGGCTCGCCGGAGGCGACGAGATCGGTGGCGAACCCGTTGAGGGAGTCGGCCGCGACGATCTCGCCCTGGGTGATCAGGTTCGTGACCTCGGTGGACGAGCTGTAGAACTGCAGGATGTTCGGCGCCCAGCCGCCCATCACCTTGAAGGCGGTGTCGACGTCATACGGACCGTCGCCGTAGGTCTCGCCGACGCCACTGATCGTCAGCTGACCGGCGGTTACTGCGATGTCGGGGAGCGCGAGCTTGCCTTTGAACTTCTTCTCGCCGTACAGGTCCCAGTCGGATGCCTGCTTCTGGTCGAGCTCGTCGGTGCGGTAGAGCGTGCCGTTCAGCTGATAGCTGTAAGCCGGGCCGTCATAGGCGTCTTCCTTGGCGAAGTCGGCGATCTCGCCCAGCGCCGGCACCTTGGCGGCGTCGACCTTCTGGAACAGGTCGTCCTTCTGCCCGAGCGCGGCGTAGAAGTCGCTGATGAGCATCACGTCGACGCCGGGATCCCTGCCGTCGGCGAGCTGGAGCTTGGAGATGCGATCGGCGTTCGAGCCGGTGTCCACCTCGACCTTGATCCCGGTCTTCTTGGTGAAGGGGTCGATGACTGCCTCCTGCAGCTGCTCGACGCCGAACGGGAAGGTGCTCAGGATGAGCGTGTCGGAATCGCCATCGGAGCTCGACCCGGAGTCGGCGGAAGAGCATCCGGCGATGACGAGTGCGGAGGCGGCCACGCCGGCGATGAGCGCGGCGGTGCGGAGTCTGCGGTGCTGCATGGGGATGGGATCCTTTCGGGAGTCGTGAGTGGGTGATCGTCAGTCGGTGAGGGCCACGAGATGGCGGGAGGAGGCGGCGACCGTCACGGCGTCTCCCGGTGCGAGTCGCGGCGCGCCGTCGGCGCGCACATCGGAGCGCAGGGTGATGGCACCTGTCAGGTCCTGCGTCTCGACCGTGATGAGCAGATCGACGCCGCGGTAGGCCACGTCGCGCACCGTGCCGGGCAGCGACAGGCCGCCGTCGGATGCCTGCGCCGCGCCGGGGGTGACGACGACGTGCTCGGGGCGCACCGTCAGCAGTCCGTCATTCGTCTGCACGAAGTTCTCATAGCCGAGGAAGTCCGCGACGAAGCGATTGGCCGGGGAGCCGAAGACGTCGGCGGGCGCTCCCTGCTGCATGATCCTGCCGGAGCGCATCAGCACCATCTCGTCGCTCATCTCGAGCGCCTCGTCCTGATCATGGGTGACCAGGACGACGGTGAGCCCCGTCTCATGCTGGATGCGGCGGATCTCGGCGCGCATCTGCACGCGCAGCCGTGCGTCGAGGTTGGACAGCGGCTCGTCGAGCAGAAGCAGCTTGGGGCGGATGGCGATCGCCCGGGCCAGCGCGACGCGCTGCTGCTGACCGCCGGAGAGCGCCCTCGGCTTCCTTGCGGCGAGGTGGCCCAGCCCGACCAGGTCGAGGCTCTCGGCCACTCGAGCGTTCCGGTCTGCCTTCGACACCCCGCGCAGCTTGAGGCCGTAGGCGACGTTGTCGGCGACGGTCATGTGCGGGAACAGCGCATAGGACTGGAACACCCTGCCCCGTCCGCGCTTCTCCGGCGGCGTGGTCGTGGCATCCGCCCCGTCGATGAGGATGGTGCCGCTGGTCGGGCGGGTGTAGCCCGCCAGCATCCGGAGCGACGTGGTCTTCCCGCATCCCGACGGACCGAGCAGCGTGGTCAGCTTGCCGGCCGGGATGTCGAGATCGATGGCGTCGACGGCGGTGAAGTCGCCGAAGACCTGGGTGACGGACCTGAACTGTGCTGCAGCGTTCACCGGTTGATTCCTCCGAAGATCTTGGCGAAGCCGACCGTCTTCTCGGCGATGACGGCGATGACGACTGTGGCGGCGAGGATGAGGGTCGAGGCGGCGGCGACCATGGGGTCGTAGCTCTGCTGCACGTAGTCGAGCATCGTGACCGGCAGCGTCTGAGTGGTGCGACTCTGCAGCAGGAGCGAGAGCGGCACGTTGTTGAACGAGGTGATGAAGCTGAGGAGCGCGGCGGAGAAGATGCCGGGGCGCAGGATCGGGAGCGTGATCGTCCAGAAGGTGCGCCACGGCGAGGCGCCGAGACCGCGCGCCGCCTCCTCGATGAACGGATCGGCACCCGCGACGGCCGCCCCGGTCACGCGCACTGCATACGGCAGCAGCAGCGCGGTGTGCCCGATCAGCAGGACGAAGAAGTTGTCGATCCGCATCGTCACGATGAGCTGCTGGTAGAGCGCGAGGCCGACGACGAGCTCGGGGACGATGAGCGGAGAGAGGAAGAGGCCCTCGACGAACCCCTTCCCCGGCAGCTTGCCGCGGTGGATCGCCAGCGTGGCCGGCACGCCGACCAGCAGCGCGAGGAACGTGGAGATGAGGGCGATCTGGATGCTGGTGACCAGCGAGCCGACGAAGGGCTGGTAAGTCAGCGCGGCGTCGAACCACTGCAGCGAGAACCCCTGCGGCGGGAACTTCAGGGTCTTCCCGCCGGTGAAGGCGACCGCGACGACGAACATGATCGGAACGATCATCACGATGTAGCCGGCGACCGCGAAGGCCGTGGCGACAGGACGGCTGTTCTTCACGACGTTGCTCCCTTCCTGCCGATGGCGGACGACACCGCGGAGGCGGCGAAGACGAGGACCGTCATGATCAGAGCGGTCGCGGACGCCCCGGCCCAGTCGAGGGTGACGCTGGCGTAGTTGAACAGCTGCGTGGACAGCACGCGGTTGGCCGATCCGCCCAGCAGGTACGGGGTGGTGTACGCAGTGACGGACCCGGCGAACACGAGCGTCGCCGCGACCACGATGCCCGGCAGCGACAGCGGCAGCACGACGTCCCAGAAGGTGCGGGTCTTGGAGGCGCCGAGGCCGCGGGCGGCGTCGTCGAGACCGGCATCGACCTGCGAGACCGCGGAGTAGCAGGTGATGATCGCCAGTGGCAGGAACAGCTGCGTGAGGCCGAGCACGACCGCGAACGGCGTGTACAGCAGCTGCGGGGCCTTGTCGATGAGGCCGAGTCCGGTGAGCAGCTGGCCGATCGCACCGTTGGAGCCGAGCACGACGAGCCAGCCGAAGGTGCGGACGACGTTGCTCAGCAGCAGGGGGAAGATCGCAAGGGCGAGGAGGATGCCCGACCAGCGCGACCCCGTGCGGGCCAGCAGGTATGCGATCGGGAATCCGAAGACGACGCAGACGACCGTGACGATGACGGCGAGCAGCAGAGTGCGACCGATGATGGCGAGCTCGTACGGGTCGACGAGCATCTCCCCCAGCCGCACGAAGATGTCGGATGTCTGGGTGCGCGGCGGTGCGAGCAGCATCGCCACCGAGGGCACGAGGAACCCGACAAGCAGGAACGCCAGGCCCGGCAGCAGCAACAACGTCGGTGTGAGTCTGCCCCTCATCATCATCTCCTCTGATCGACTGCTCCAATGTACCCGGTTTCATTTCGATCGCAACCCTTGGCTCAAATCTTTCTTTTCAAGCGCATGAATGCCGATTCGGGCATGAAACAACCGGTTACATCGGCATCGGGATATGCTGGGCCGAACCGAGGAGGGCACATGGTCACGATCGCCGATGTGGCGAAGCTCGCCGGCGTCTCGAAGGCGACGGCGTCGCGGGCGTTCTCACGCCCCGAGATCGTCTCCCCCGACACCGCCCTGCGGGTGCATTCCGCCGCGGAGAAGCTCGGCTTCGTCGCCAACAACGCCGCGCGCCTGCTCGCCGGCGGCAGGAGCGGCATTCTGGCGCTTGTGGTCCCCACGCTCGACAACAGCTACTTCGCGCCCATCATCGCCGGCGCGCAGTCCCGCGCGGATGCGGCGGGATACCAGCTCACAGTCGTGGTCCACCCTCTCGAGTCCGCCGCCGAGATCCCGTCCTTCGAGCGGCTGCGTCGGCAGGTCGACGGCCTGATCGTGATCGCCCCCCGCGGCTCCGATGACTTCATCGAGTCGGCACTGGGCAGCACCCCGACGGTCCTCGTAGACCGGGAGATCGAGGGGACGCCATCGGTCATCGCCGATTCCGCCGCGGCTTTCGGGCGCCTGGTTCAGGGGTTGGCCGAGGCCGGACATCAGCGCATCGTGTACATCGGCGGGCCGGCCGGCTCCTGGCAGGACGGGCAGCGCACCCGGGCGGTGCAGGATGCCGCGGCATCCGCGGGCGTCAGGCTCGCGGTCGTCGGCCCGCACGCCTCCACGTTCGCGGCGGGCATCGAGGCATCGGACGCGGTCCGTGCGGAGGACCCGAGCGCCGTGGTGCCGTATGCCACCGCACTCGGACTCGGCGTCCAGTTCGCCTATCTCTCCGCGGGCGACCAGCCGCCTCTGGTGAGCTCCGAGCGCGCGATCGTGCAGGCGCTCGGTCACGACGACGTCCCCGCGATCGATGCCGACGGACAGCAGCTGGGGTCCACGGCCGCTGAGATGCTCCTGACCCGGATCTCGACGCCCGACGCCCCTCCCGAGCGGAAGCGGCTGGATGTGGAACTGGAGCTCGGGGGCCTCCGGGACCTCACCGGTTCGGACATCGGAACCCGCTGACGGCCCGCATAGGATGGCGAAGTGCTGATCCGCCCCGCGACTCCCGACGACGCGCGCGGCATCGCGGTGGTGCATATACGGTCCTGGCAGGCGGCGTACCGCGGGCTGATGCCGCAGCCGGTGCTCGACGACCTGACCGTGACGGGGAGCGAGAAGCGCTGGCGCAGCAACCTGCAGCCGCACCGTCGCGGCGACGGGCCGCGCTCGCGCACGCTCGTCGCCGAGGTCGACGGGCGCATCCTGGGGTGGGCGTCGTTCGGCGATCCGCGTGAGGACGAGATCGCGGATGCCGGGGAGCTGTGGGGCATCTACGCGCATCCTGACGCCTACGGGGCCGGAGTCGGACATGCGCTGATCGCCGCCGTCGAGCAGGCGCTGCAGGCTGACGGGCATCCGGTCGCGTACCTGTGGGTGCTGGACGGCAACGAGCGCGCCGCGACCTTCTACGAGCGGCACGGCTGGTTGGCCGACGGCGCGACGAAGGTCGAGGAGCGCCCGCATCTGCGCCTCTTCGAGCGCCGCCGCGTCAAGCAGCTCGGGTGAGCGACAGCGAGACCGTCAGGGGGCGACGGGCACGGCGTCAGCGGTCCGGATCGGGTACAGCCAGAAGCACAGCCATGCCAGGGCGGTGAAGCCGAGCGGCACGACCGCCAGCATGATGCGGACGGCGCCGTCGACCGCGGCGGGCTGCGCATCGCCCAGAGACGCGTCGAAGCCAGAGGCGGTCAGCACCCACGCGGCCACGATCGCCTGCAGCACCACCGACCCGCGCACCACGAAGCCGTTCACGCCGAAGTACACGCCCTCGCGCTGATGCCCGGTGCGGGCCGCATCGTCGTCGATGATCTGGGCGAGCATGATCTCGAGCAGCTGCAGCAGGCCGCCCACGCCGACGCCGACGGCGAGGCCCACGAGCGCCGCCCCGAGCACCGATGCCGGCCACAGGAAGCACAGCACCGCGATTCCGAAGATCGCGACGCCCACGAGCACCGCGGTGCGCGGCGAGGTGCGCCGCACGAAGGCACTCCACCCGATGATCGAGGGGATCGCCGCGGCGAAGATCGCCCCGAGCAGGATGCTGGCGTCGCCCTCGGCCGCGTGCAGCGAGTACCGCACGTAGAACGGGATCGCCGCGATGATGATCGCCACCGAGGTCTGCACCATCAGCGAGCCGAGCACGTAGGGCACGAACGCCCTGTTCGCGAAGGTGTACTTCAGCTGCTCGCGCCAGGACATCTCGTCACCGGCGTCCGCCGAAGGAGCGGAGCGCTCCACCATGCCCCCGGCGAACGACCACGCCAGCACGCCGAGGCACACCACGCCGAGGATGAGCGCCATCGCGGGCCAGCCCAGCGAACCGTATATCGTCGGC
>JAITUD010000046.1 GCA_031286555.1 Microbacterium sp.
CGGAAAGGACGGGGACGCCTGATGTTCTCCTTCAACGAGTTCGGCAACAAGCTCTACTCCGGGAAGCTGTCCTTCCCGTTCGTCCAGAAGCGCAGGCTGTGGTTCATCATCGCCATCGCTCTGGTGGTCGGATCCGCGCTGATGCTGTTCGTGCGCCCGCCCCAGTTCTCGATCGAGTTCACCGGTGGCTCGCAGTTCCTCGTGACGGCGCCGGCCAGCACGAATCAGGATCTCGCGACGCAGGCCGTGCAGTCGGTCGTGCCGGATGCCACGGCGAAGGTCGTGGTGGTCGACGGCAAGAACGTCCGCGTGCAGACCTCGCAGATGTCCGCGAAGGAGACCAACCACGTCGCGGACGCGCTGGCCAAGGCCTATGACGTGCCGGTCGACCAGGTGAGCAAGTCGTTCATCGGCCCGGCGTGGGGTGAGGGCGTGACCCGCCAGTCCCTGTGGGGTCTCGCGATCTTCCTCGCGCTGACATTCCTGATCCTCGGCATCTACTTCCGCACCTGGAAGATGTCTGCGGCATCGATCATCGGCCTGCTGGACGTGCTCATCATCACGGTGGGTGTCTACGCTCTGGCCGGGTTCCAGATCTCGCCTGCGGCGGTGATCGGATTCCTGACGATCCTCGCCTACTCGCTGTACGACACGACGGTCGTCTTCGACAAGGTGCGGGAGAACACGACGGAGGACGGTGAGACGCTGGCTCGCACGTTCGGTGAATCCGTGAACCTCGCCGTGAACCAGACCCTGGTCCGCTCGATCAACACCGCGATCATCGCCGCCCTGCCGGTCGGCGCGATCCTGTTCATCGGTGCGTTCTGGCTGGGCGCAGAGACCCTCACCGACATCTCGCTGTCGATCTTCGTGGGCATCATCGTGGCCACCTACTCGACGCTGTTCGTCGCGGCCCCGCTGTACGCGTTCTTCCGTCAGAACGAACCGGGCATCCTGGCACACGACAAGAAGGTCCTGAAGGCGCGCGAGCGCGCCGTGCAGGCAGCCTGACCATCCCCTCTCGAGTGACGGGGCCGCGGAATCTCCGTGGCCCCGTCACGCGTAGGATGAACTGACCCGGAGGTGTGAGCGTATGGCCGATCCGCAGACGACGACGCAGACTTCGAGCCTGCGCAGGCTCGTGCCGCGGATCTTCTCGCGCGCTCCGCGGAACAACGACCTCGACAACCTCATCCGAACGGTGCGGGTCAACCACCCTCGCGGCGATCTGCCCATCATCGAGCGGGCCTACACGGTCGCGAGCGAGAAGCACGAGGGTCAGCTGCGGCAGAGCGGCGAGCCCTACATCACTCATCCTCTGGCCGTCGCGCAGATCCTCGCCGAACTCGGCCTCGGTCCTCGCGCCGTGGCGGCTGCGCTGCTGCATGACACGGTGGAGGACACCGGCTACCCGTTGAACGAGCTGCAGGAGACGTTCGGCGACGAGGTCGCCATGCTGGTCGACGGCGTCACGAAGCTCGACAAGGTCAAGTACGGCGAGAGCGCCCAGGCCGAGACCGTCCGCAAGATGATCGTCGCGATGTCGAAGGACATCCGCGTGCTGCTGATCAAGCTCGCCGACCGGCTGCACAACGCGCGCACCTGGGGTTTCGTCCCGCCCGAGAAAGCGGCGCGGAAGGCGAAGGAGACCCTTGAGATCTACGCGCCGCTCGCGCATCGACTGGGTATCCAGACGATCAAGAGCGAGCTGGAGGATCTCTCCTTCGCCGTGCTGCATCCGAAGATCTACGCCGAGATCTCCAGCCTGATCGCGCAGCGCACCCCGCAGCGCGAGAAGTACCTGCAGCTGGTGATCGAGGCGATCGACGAGGACCTGCGCGACCTGCGCATCCGCGGCAAGGTCGTCGGCCGACCGAAGCAGTTGTACTCCGTGTACCAGAAGATGGTCGTGCGAGGTCGCGAGTTCGACGACATCTACGACCTCATCGGCATCCGAGTCCTGGTGGGCTCCGTGCGCGACTGCTACGCGGTGCTGGGCGCGATCCACGCGCGGTGGACGCCGCTGCCCGGGCGTTTCAAGGACTACATCGCGACGCCGAAGTTCAACCTCTACCAGTCGCTGCACACGACGGTGATCGGTCCGAGCGGGCGCACCGTCGAGATCCAGATCCGCACGCACGAGATGCACCAGCAGGCGGAGTTCGGCGTCGCCGCGCACTGGATGTACAAGGAGCGGATGAACGGCGGCAGAGCCGACGCGAAGCCGATGGACACCGAGATGGCCTGGCTCGCCCACATCTCGGACTGGCAGGCCGAGACCGCCGACCCGAGCGAGTTCCTCGACTCGCTGCGGTTCGAGATCGGCGCCAAGGAGGTGTACGTCTTCACCCCGAAGGGACGGGTGATCGGCCTCCCCGCCGGCGGCACGCCCGTGGACTTCGCCTACGCCGTGCACACCGAGATCGGCCACCGCACCATGGGCGCGAAGGTCAACGGCCGCCTGGTGCCCCTGGAGACCGAGCTGCACAGCGGCGACGTGGTCGAGGTGTTCACCTCGAAGAACCCCGATGCCGGCCCGAGCCAGGACTGGCTGACGTTCGTCAAGAGCACCCGTGCACGCAACAAGATCCGCGGATGGTTCACGAAGGAGCGTCGCGAGGAGGCGATCGAGCAGGGCAAGGAGGCCATCGCGCGTGCGATGCGGAAGCAGAACCTTCCGCTGCAGCGCCTGATGAGCCAGG
>JAITUD010000080.1 GCA_031286555.1 Microbacterium sp.
CGGCGCTGCTGGCCGCCCTTGTCGGCGTCCAGCGCCTCCTAGGCGCTCACCGGCAGCACGCCCCACTCGGCGGTGCGCTCGGCGATCACCTTCATCGCGGCCTCGTGCACCGCACGGAACTTCACACCGGGACGGGCGGCGGCGAACGCGGCATCCTCCGCCTCGCGCACCGTCTCGTACACGCGGCGCTGCACCTCGGTGAAGGTGCCCGACACCGGAAGGGTGCGGGTGATGTCGGCGGTGTAGAGACTGTCGGCCTCGACACCCGCATCGATCAGGATCAGGTCGCCGGGCAGGACGGCGCCGTCGTTGCGGGTCCAGTGCAGGTAGCAGGCGTGCGGGCCGGAGGCTGCGATGGTGTCATAGCCCTCCCAGTTGCCGTCGTTGCGGGCGCGCTGGTGGAAGACGCCCTCGACGATGCGCTCGCCACGAGGGTGCTCGATCGCGCGGGGCAGGTCGCGGATGACATCGTCGAAGCCGGATGCCGTGACGGCGACCGCGTGCTTCATCTCGGCGATCTCGTACTCGTCCTTGATCAGACGCAGCTCCGAGACGAACTGGGTCAGCGCGGCGTCCTCGTCGACCACCAGGTCTGCATCGCCGGCGGCGAAGCCGTCGAGGGGCGCGGTCGCGACGCCCAGGTCGGCGGCGACGCCGGCCAGCGACGGCCGCGGTCCGATCCAGAACTCGCCGATCGTGGCATCCGAGTAGAACTCCGCGGTCGTTCGGTCGGCGCGCTCGCGGAAGTACAGCGTCACGTCGTGACCGTCTGCGGTCGGCTCGAAGACGAGCAGCGAGTCCGGCTCGGAGTCGGCGGCCCACCCGGTCAGGTGCGCGAACGCGGAGTGCGCCCGGAACGGGTAGTCGGTGTCGTTGCTGCGCTGCTTCAGACCGCCTGCGGGCACCACCAGACGCCGGCCCGGGAAAGCCTTCGAGACGGTGTCGCGGCGCGTCGCGGCGTAGGGCGCCTGCGCCCGCGGGGCGGGCAGCGACTCGGTGCGCTCGGCCCAGCCGGTCGAGATCGTGTCCAGGAAGCCCTGGGGGAACGGCTGACGCCGGTTGGTCTTCTCCTCGACGACGTCCGCGTCGGAGGTGTCGGCGATCGTGTCGCCGTCTGCGGGGGTGCTCATGTCTTCCATCCTCTCACTCCTGACAGCACAGGACCCGGGCGGATCTGAGTCCTGCCCGGGTCCTGCGCGAAGCGGCCGTCAGATCACTGCACGGCCTTCAGAGCGTTCACGATGCCGGTGCCGTAGTAGCTGTTCTGCGCATCGGTGCCGACGCAGGCGGGGCCCTCGTCGTACTGCGGCGCCGAGCAGGCCGTCGGCGTCGCGTCCGCACGCAGCTTCTGCACCATCTGGGCCGGCGTCAGCTCGGGGTGCGCGGACTTCATCAGGGCGAGCACACCCGCGACGTGCGGCGAGGCCATCGACGTGCCGCTCATGTACGCCCAGCCGCCGCCGGGGACGGTCGACGCGATCTGAGAGCCGGGCGCGGCGACGTCGATCTGGCCGAGGCCGCGGTTGGAGAAGTACGACAGCTGGCCGCTCTGGGTGAGCGACGAGACCGTCACCACACCGGGGAGCTGCGTCGGGATGTCCAGGCAGCCCTCGTTGATCGTGCGTGCCACGGGCTCGGGCGCATCGTTCGGGCTGCCCTCGTCGACCGTGTTGGTCGTGAGGTCGAGACCCGAGTTGCCGGCCGCGGCGGCGCTGACGACGCCCTTGTCCTCAGACCACTTGACAGCACGAGTCACGGCCTCCTTCACCGCCGCCTGGTCGGGCTGGTCGCCGCACCAGAACTCGAACGGGTCGATGTAGTAGCTGTTGTTCGTGACATCCATCCCGCGCTGTCCGGCCCACATGAAGCCGCAGATCGCGTACTCCGGGTAGATGAACCCGTCGTCGTTGACGACCTTCACCGAGGCGACGCGCACGTTCGGCGCGACACCCACGATGCCGATCCCGTTGCGTGCCGCGGCGATGGTGCCCGCGACGTGCGTGCCGTGCGACGAGGTGGTCGGGTACCAGCCGCCCTCGGACTGGTCGGGCCGGCCTCCTGCCGTGCAGTTGACCGAGTCGGCGACGTCGATGTTGGCCTTCAGATCCGGATGCGTGGGATCGATGCCCGAGTCGAGCACGCCGACGAGCACGTTGCGGCTGCCATCGGTGACCAGGTTGGCCTCATCGGAGTGGATCATCTTCATGTCCCACTGCAGCGACGTGTACTGCTCGGTGCCCGAGCCGGGGATCGGAGCCGACGGCTCGTCGCCGTTGACCGGCTTGTTCTTGCCCTGGTTCCAGCCGGAGGATCCGGGGCCCCACGGCACACCGGGGCCGCTGACCTTGTCCTTGACCTCGGCGGTGCGGGTCGCGCCGACCGAGGTGACGACGTTCTTGCCGGTGACCTTGATGCTGTCGCGGAACGCCGCGCGATCGGACTGAGCCACGATCACGCCGATCTGCGGCCAGCTCTGCACGACGACGCCACCCGCGTCAGTGACGGCCTTCTCGGCCTTGCGGGTCTGGCCGGGGTTGGCCTGTGCGGTGTTGACCACGTAGCTCATCACGGTGCCGTCCGGCGGATTGACCGGAACGGGTGTCGAGGCCTCGGAAGTGCCGGCGGTGGCACTGAGCCCGCCCGCGAGGACGAGCCCGAGGGCAGCGGCGGTGCCGACGATGCTGCGCACCGTCCGGCGTCGGGAATGGAGAGTCATGACGGCCTTTCATCATTGGAAGACCGGCTTCTGCCGGGAGGGCTGGTGGCCCTCCCAGCCTTTCTAGCGTGTGGGGTCGAGTTGCGCCACCAACGCGCGGTGATCCGATCCCGCGGCGTCGTCGATGACGAGCGATCCGGTGGGAGTCCAGTTCGCGCTCGCCATGATGTGGTCGATGGGCGCCGACAGCAGGCCGGGGATGTTGCTCGGCCAAGTGCCCCACATGCCGGTGCCGGTGCGGGTGGCGACATCCTGGCAGCGGCCCATGTCGCCGCCGTCGACCCCGAGCCGGGCCATGTGGTCGATCGTCGCGTTGAACTCGCCGGCGAGGATGAAGTCGCCCTTCGGGCACTGGTCAGCGATCCACTGCAGGTCGGTCCGCCACCGCTCCATCGCATTCTGGCGGGGTGCGACGGCGTGCACGGCGACCACGGTCGGCCCGTGCCCGTCGACGGGCATGGCGACGACGCTCGGCACCGACTTCGTGTTGCTCGAGCCGTCGCTGGACGACTTGATCACGGAGTAGTCACCGAGCTTCGGTGAGATCAGCACGGTGGTCTGCCAGGCCTGCGGTCCGTTCTTCACGTCGGGGCGGATGTTGACGTTGTGCACCCACATCGGCCGGCCGCTCTCACGCATCAGCACGGCGATCCGCTCTCCGACGCCGTCCGCCGTCTCGGGCAGGGTGACGATGTCGGCCTTCTGGGCGACGGCCTCACGCGCGATCGTGTCGGCGGATGCCGCTTCGCCGCGGGTGTTCCAGGTCATCACGCGCACGCTGTTCTCGGTCTTCGCCGGCAGTGAGCCCTCTGAGACGCCGCGGAAGCCGCCGATCACGCCGATCGCGCCCCCGGCGAGGATCGAGATCACGAGCAGAGATGCCGCGAAGCCGCGCAGCGGCCGGGCGATCATGAGCAGCAGGGAGAGCAGGCCGACGGCGGCGAACGCGATCAGCAGCACGCCGCGGGATGCCACCAGCTGGGCGAACGGGAAGGTCTGCTCGAGCCGGAAGAACTGCGGCCATACGACGACGGCCGCGGTGATCGCGTAGAGCACGGTCAGCAGCAGACCAAGGAGTCGGAACATCCCCTCGAGCCTAGGGGACGCGGTCTGTGACGCCCCTGACCGCAGCTGGTGAGTACGCTCGGAGGATGACCACCGGCGCCCCGCAGTTCGCAGGTCCTGGCGACCTGCATCTGCACTCGAACCACTCCGACGGCACCGAGACTCCGGCCGAGGTGGTCCGCCAGGCGCACGCGCACGGGCTGCGGACGGTCGCCCTGACCGATCACGATCGCACCACGGGGTGGGACGAGGCCGGCGACGCGGCCGCCGGGCTGGGCATGACCTTCATCCCCGGCATGGAATTCTCGTCGAAGCACGAGTGGCGCAGTGTGCACGTGCTCGGCTATCTGTTCGACCCGACCGACGCCGCGCTCGTCGCCGAGACCGACCGCATCCGCGACGACCGGATCGGCCGCGCCGAGCGGATCGTGCGGAACATCTCCCGCGACTACGC
Source organism: Microbacterium sp. (assembly GCA_031286555.1). GTDB lineage: Bacteria > Actinomycetota > Actinomycetes > Actinomycetales > Microbacteriaceae > Microbacterium. Next base: position 4,236 of record JAITUD010000080.1, read on the forward strand.
CCTGGACTGGGACGACGTGCTCGCGCAGACTGCGGGGGATGCCACGATCGGACGCCCGCACATCGCCGACGCGCTGATCGCGCGCGGCATCGTCGCCGACCGCGGGGAGGCCTTCGACGGCATCCTGCATCCGCGCGCCGGATACTACGAGCCGCACTACGCGCCCGACCCGCTCACGGCCGTCCGCCTGATCACGGATGCCGGGGGAGCGGCGATCATCGCCCACCCCGCGACCGCGGGGCGCGACCGCATGATGCCCGTCGCATTCATCGAGCGACTGATCGACGCCGGCCTCGCCGGATTCGAGATCGAGCACCGCGAGAACACCGAAGAGGGCAAGCGGATGCTGCGCGACATCGCCGCGAAGCACGACCTGATCGTCACCGGCTCGAGCGACTATCACGGCGCGGGCAAGCCCAACCGGCCCGGTGAGAACACCACCGACGAGGCCATGATCGCCCGGTTGATCGCCCGCGGCACCGGCTCGGCGCCGCGGTACCCGCACTGACCCAGGATTCCTCCATCCGCCGTCGGTAACCTCCTTCCATGCAGCGGGGCACCTCTCTCGAACGCCGGATCGACGTCGTCGCGAGACGTGTGCTGCAGGGAGCCCCGCATCGCGGCATCCGCGCGGGGATGATCGAGTTGGCCGTGTTCCTGCTCAAGCAGGCCTGGGCATGCATCTTCGGGGCCTCGCTGCTCGTGCTGATCATCGCCGCGCGGCTCTGGTATCCCGAGGACGCGCTGCTCGCACGCAACGACGCCCTGACGATCGCCGCCGTGCTCATCCAGGTCGTGATGATCGCCTTCCGGCTCGAGACCGGCCGCGAACTGTGGGTGATCGTGATCTTCCACATCACCGGCACCGTCATGGAGCTGTTCAAGACGGATGTCGGGTCGTGGGAGTATGCGGCGGGTGGCTACCTGCATCTGGGGGCGGTGCCGTTGTTCAGCGGGTTCATGTACGGCGCGGTCGGGTCGTACATGGTCCGCGTGCACCGGCTGTTCGACCTCGGCTTCACCCGCTACCCGCGGCGCTGGATGACGGTCGTGCTCGCGGCCGCGATCTACGCGAACTTCTTCACGCACCACTTCTGGATCGATCTGCGCTGGGTGCTGATCGCCGCCGTCGTGGTGCTCTGGTTCCCGACGATGATGTACGCCCGCTCCTGGCGGGTCACGATTCGGCTGCCGCTGATCGCCGTGTTCGCCGGAGTCGCGCTCTTCATCTACGCGGCCGAGAACATCGGCACCTGGGCCGGTGCCTGGTCGTACCCGAATCAGGCCGGCGGGTGGGAGCTCGTGTCGCCGAGCAAGCTCACCTCGTGGTTCCTGCTGATGATCATCTCGGTGGTGCTGGTCACCCTGGTCTACCCTCCGCGGGCGCCCGAGCATGCGGCCGCGCAGCGGGCCCGGAACGAGGAGACGCCCTCAGCCGTGGGCTGAGGGCGTCCCGTCGAGATCTGCGGTGTCAGGCGCCGGTGGGCGCTGCACCGCCGGAACGGCGGCGGCGGCGCCGACGCTGCGGGGCGGGCTTGCCGTCGTGGTGCTCCGTGGTGGTGTCGCCGTCGTGAGTGCCGGCGCCCTCGGCGTCGCGGGCCGCAGCATCCGCCGCGGCGGGCGCTGCTTCGGCGGCATCCGTGCCCTCTGCGAAGGTCGAGCCGACCGGCTCAGTGGCCCGGCGACGGCGGCGACGGCGCTTCGTGGTGCCCTCGCTGGTGCCCTCGGCGGCAGCTTCCGCCGCCTTCTGCGGCTGACGCTGCTTGCGCTCGCCGGCCGGCTTCTCGGCCTTCGGGGCGGTGACGAGACGGCCCTTGGTGCCGGCGGGGATGTTCAGGTCCTCGTAGAGGTGCGGGCTCGACGAGTAGGTCTCGACGGGCTCGGGCTGCCCGAACTCGAGGGCGCGGTTGATGAGGGCCCACTTGTGCAGGTCCTCCCAGTCGACGAACGTGACCGCGATGCCGGTCTTGCCGGCGCGGCCGGTGCGGCCGGCACGGTGCAGGTACGTCTTCTCCTCATCCGGGATCGTGTGGTTGATCACGTGCGTGACGTCGTCGACGTCGATGCCTCGGGCGGCGACGTCGGTCGCGACCATGACGTCCTTCTTGCCGGCCTTGAACGCGGCCATCGAGCGCTCGCGCTGGTCCTGACCCATGTCACCGTGCACGGCGGCGGCGTTGAAGCCGCGGTCGTTCAGCTCGTCGACCAGCTTCTGCGCCGCGCGCTTGGTGCGCGTGAAGATCACGGTCTTGCCGCGGCCCTCGGCCTGCAGGATGCGGGCGATGACCTCGTCCTTGTCCAGCGCGTGCGCGCGGTAGACGAGGTGCTTGATGTTCTTCTGCGTGAGTCCCTCGTCGGGGTCGTTCGCGCGGATGTGGATCGGGTTGGTCATGAACCGGCGCGCGAGGGCGACGATCGGGCCGGGCATCGTGGCCGAGAACAGCTGCGTGTGCCGGGTCGCGGGGACCTTCTGGAAGATCTTCTCGATGTCGGCGAGGAAGCCGAGGTCGAGCATCTTGTCGGCCTCGTCGAGCACCACCTCGGTGGCGTTCGACAGGTCGAGCAGACGCTGACCGGCGAGGTCGATCAGACGGCCGGGGGTGCCGACGACGATCTGCGCGCCGGCCTTGAGCTGCTCGATCTGACCCTCGTAGGCCTTGCCGCCGTAGATGGCGACGACGCTCGTGGAGCGGCCGGAGGTCAGCAGGTCCATGTCCTCGTATACCTGCACGGCGAGCTCACGGGTCGGCACCACGATGAGTGCCTTGACTCCGGGCTCGGGGTCGAGGCCCAGGCGCTGCACCACGGGGATGCCGAAGCCGAAGGTCTTGCCGGTGCCGGTCTTGGCCTGGCCGATGATGTCCTGGCCGGGAAGGCCGAGGGGGATGGTCTGCTCCTGGATCGGGAACGCATCGACGATGCCCTTGGCAGCGAGTGCGTCGACGATGTCCTGATCGATGCCGAGATCGGCGAAAGAAGTCACGATATGCATTGCCTGTCCGGCGATCGCGCTGTGCTTCGTCGCACCCCGGGAGTCGCCTCGTTAACGGATCCACGCCGTCTCTGATCTCAGGCGCGGGGTCCTGCTCCACCGGCAGGACGAGCACCAGCCTACCGGAGGGGGTCCCGAGCGACGAGTTGCGCGCACGGGGGACCTGCCCGCCCCGGTAATCTGGGCGGGTGGTCAACTGGTTCTGGAACAAGCGCCGCCAGCCCCGCCGCATCCTCTCGGTGCGCAGCCGGGGCGATGTGGGCGACGCGACGCGCGTCGACTTCGCCGAGCTCGCGCCGGAGCTGAACCGGTTCCTCGGCCAGGCCGCGTACCTGCAGCTCGGGTACTTCGAGACGCTGACCCGCGGCATCCGCGCCACGCCGGAGCTCGCGCGCAAGGAGGCGCTGTCGCGCGCGGCGGGCGCCGCGCTGGACAAGCACCGCGGCATCGTGCGCGTGATCGTCGAGCGCGGCGAGGACCCGACCGAGCTGATGCTGCCGTTCCGAGAGAACCTCGACGCGTTCCGGCGTATGACGATCGGCGCCCACCAGGAGGAGACGCTGCTCGCGGTCTATCTGACCGCTGGCATGCTCGACGACTTCTACCTCGCGCTGGCCTCGAGCTACGGCGAGACGGGGGAGCGCGTCGCCGAGATCCTCCGCGAGGACGACGCCGGCCACGAGATCGTCGCGATCATCCAGCAGACGATCGAGAGCGACGAGGAGTGGCGCTCACTGCTGTCGATGTGGGGACGGCGCCTGGTCGGCGACACCCTACTGGTGTGCCGCGGTGCGATGCGACCGGAGCGTCTCGCGCAGGACGAGCAGCGCATCGAGCCGGTCTACACCGAACTGATGGGCGCGCACGCGCGCCGCATGGACGCGATGGGACTCGCCTCGTAGCAGCGCGGGGCTCAGGCCCCGATCGCCTGCTGCGTCTTCTGGTCGGAGGCGTGTCGCACGACGGCGATGAGAGCGGTGGCCAGCGCCGCGATCAGCAGCCCGCCGCCGATGCTCGCCAGCCACAGCCAGCCGTTGCCCTCGGAGATGCCCGCCCACTGCATCGCCGTGTAGATCACGCCGGTGGACGCGGTGGCGATCGCCGGAGCGACGGCCACGCCGCGCAGGTGGCGGTACGGCAGCAGGAAGTGCAGGCCGATGCTCAGGGCGCAGGAGGCGATCAGCGCCAGGAGGATGTACATGTCAGGCGACGAAGCCGACGCGGCGGGACTCCTCGGTGCCCAGCTCGATGTACGCGAGGTTCGCGGTCGGCACGATGTAGTCGTTGCCCTTCACATCGGTGAGGGTGAAGTGGGTCGTGCCCTGCTCGAGCGCGCCCGAGATGGTGCTGCGCACCTCGTCGGCCGGGGCATTGGTCTCGAAGGTCAGTTCACGGCCGGTGTTGACGATGCCGATGCGGATTTCCACGCGTGCTCCTCTGACTTGCTGGGGTGCTGGCAACTCTATCGCGACGTCGGCGCGCCGGTCCCCCTGCACGGGCCGGTTTCGCCGAGGGCGCACACCGCCCCGTCATCTTCCCTCGCCGGTCATGTCGGGAGGCGCCGATAGTGTCGAAGGCATGACAGAGGATGCTGCGCAGCGGGCCGTGGTCACGGCCGACCCCGAGGCATCCGGGATCATCGTCGGCGCGCCGGGAACGGGCAAGACCACTGCCCTCATCGACCGTGTCGTGCACCTGCTGGACGGCGGTCTCGAGCCCGAGCAGGTGCTCGTCCTCACCCCCAGCCGCCAGGCGGCGACCGGCCTGCGCGATCGCATCGGCGTGCGCATCGACAAGGCGACGCCGGGGCCGCTGGCGCGATCGGTCGGCTCGTTCGCCTTCCAGCTGGTGCGCGGTGCGATGGTGCGCGCGGGCGACGACCCGCCAGCCCTGCTGACCGGCGCCGACCAGGACCGCATCATCGCCGAGCTTCTCGCCGGCGACCTCGAGGACGGCCGAGTGCGGTGGCCCGATGCGCTCGGGCCGTCGGTGCGGGCGTCGAAGGGGTTCCGGTCAGAGCTGCGCGCGTTCCTCGCCGAGTGCACCGAGCTCGGCGTCGGCCCTGGAGAGCTGCGTTCCGCGGACTCCGAGGTGTGGGCCGCGGCAGGCGACTTCCTCGACGAATACCACCGCGTGCTCGGGCAGCTGCGCTCCGCGCACCGTGACGCGGCCGACCTGCTCAGCGAGGCGACCGCCATCCTGCACACGGCGGATGCCGCGACCCTCGGTCCGCTCGCGCCGCTGCGCGTGGTGCTGATCGATGACGCCCAGGAGCTCACCCGCGGCGGCATCGCCCTGGTGGGAGCGCTGCGCTCCCGCGGCATCGCGGTGCTCGCCTTCGGCGACCCCGACATCTCCTCCGGAGCGTTCCGCGGCGCGAGCCCCGAGCTCTTCGCCAGGCTCGCCACCGACCTCGGCGAGGTGCACGTGCTCGACGGCCCGCATCGGCAGGCGCCGGCGCTCACCGCGCTCACGCGCACCGTCACGCAGGCGATCGGCGCAGCGGGCCGGGTCGATCACCGTCGTGCGCCCGTCACCGTCGACGATGCGGATGCCGCAGTCGCGACCTTCATCGCGCCGTCGCCCTATGAAGAGGTCGACCGCATCGCCGGCGTGATGCGCGACTGGCATCTGTCCGGCGGCATCCGCTGGGATCGGATGGCGGTGATCGCGCACGACACCCGCCAGGTCGCGCAGCTCGAGACCGAGCTCGCCGCGCGCGAGATCCCGACCAGGGCGGCCGGAGTGCAGCGGCCGCTCGGCGACGAGTCCGTGGTTCGCGACATCGTCGGCATCGTCGGACTCGCGCTCACGCCGGTCGAGGAGCGCACCCCGGCGGAGCTCGAAGAGGCACTGCGCTCGCCGTTCGGCGGCATGGACGCGATCGGGCTGCGCCGGCTGCGCGCCCGGCTGCGGCACCTCGAGCTCGAGCAGGAGGGCAACACCCCGGCGCGCGAGCTGCTGCGTCAGGCGATCGCGACTCCGGCGCACCTCACTCTGATCGATGCGGCTGAGGCGAGGGCAGCGGCGCGGTTCGCCGACACGCTCGCCGAGATGACCACGGCCGCCGCCGCGGGCGAGACGATCCACGATCTTCTCTGGCGCGCGTGGGACGGCGCGCGCTCGGTCGACGGTCGCAAGCTGCAGTACGCCTGGCGCGAGAACGCGATGCAGTCGACCGGCGGCGAGACGGCGCGCGCGCTGGACGCCCTGGTGGCGCTGTTCGACGCCGCAAAGCGATTCGTCGAGCGCACCCCTAACGAGAAGCCGCGGAAGTTCGTCGACGACATCCTCGGCAGCGAGGTGCCGGAGGACACCCTGTCCTCGCCGGAGCGCCCCGGTCGTGTCACGCTGCTGACGCCCGCGACCGCGCTCGGCGCCGAGTTCGACGCGGTCGTGATCGCCGGCGTGCAGGACGGCGTGTGGCCGAACGTGCGGCTGCGCGGCGGAATGCTGCAGACCTGGCGCCTCGCCGACGCGATCATCGCCGCCCGCACCGGCGTGGAGACATCCGTCCCCGGTGTGCTCGACCGGCGCCGCGGCGCCCTGCATGACGAGCTGCGGCTGTTCGTGCGCGCCGTGTCGCGGGCGCGCAGCCGGCTGCTGATCACGGCGGTCGATGACGACGATGCGACGCCCAGCCCGTTCTTCGGCTTCCTGCCGCA
>JAITUD010000094.1 GCA_031286555.1 Microbacterium sp.
GTCTCGAAGCAGAGCGTGTTCTTCCCGAACTGGCTGCCGCAGGCATCCGGCCTGGGCGGCGCGAGCGTGGCGATCACCAGCCTCGGACGCAACAACGGCAACAACCCGAACGTGTACGAGTACCCCACCGGCAAGTACCAGGTGTACTCGAACCTCGTGCGGCTGAACCCGGCCAAGGAGCTCGCGTACGTCGTGCTCCCGACCGAGAGCCGCCTGAAGATCTTCGACTGGAAGGTCGTCGACCAGCCGATGCCGCCGGCCCCCTCGGGCAAGGCCTACGCCTCCGATCTGAACTGGATCAGCGCGACCACCGGATGGGGCGTGATCGGCAAGGACGTCGCCAACAAGGATGCGGCGGATTCGCCGGACCTGCCGCTGGCGATCAACTACGTCGATCCCGCCACCGGGAAGAGCCCGACCTACGCCAAGGGACTCGGCGTGCACGCGGCGTCGAAGGTGACGTACTACCTGGGCGGCAAGTGCTCCACCTTCACGGCCTCGGTCGGGCTGGAGAAGGACTTCGCCGGCAACGTGATCTTCACGGTCGACACCGACGGAGTGAACCGCTACCAGTCCCGCACCTTCACCCCGGGCTTCGCCCCGGAGCAGGTGAACGTGGACGTCACCGGGGTGCAGTACATCGACCTCAACGTGACGGCGCCGGGCAGCATCAACGGCGCGCACGGCGTGTGGGGCGATGCCCTCTTCACCTGCGAGTGAACCGCTGAAGAACTGAGCACAGGGCGCCCCTCGGATTCCGTTCCGAGGGGCGCCTCGCTGTGCAGATGCTAGTTCTTGGCCCGCATGGCCTTCCGTGCCATCTGGTATCCGATGTAGAGGAGATACACGGCGAACAGCACGTTCCCCACGAAGGGATCGATGTGTGCGGCGAAGAGGGCGCCGACCGCTGTCGTCGCGCATGCGGATACGCCGACCAGCGCGGCGGCCACGAGGTCGACGTTCTTGTGCCGCAGGTTGCCGACGGTGCCCGAGACCGCGGTCGGGATCATCATGAGCAGCGAGGTGCCCTTGGCGATGAGGTCGCTGACTCCCATGCCGAGCATGAGCGCGGGCACCACGATGATGCCGCCGCCGACGCCGATGAGGCCCGCCAGGATGCCGGTGCACACGCCCACGCCGACGAGGATCAGCCCCGTCGTCCAGGTGAGATCGAGCTCGGCCTCCCGCGAGGGGACGATCAGGAACAGGCTCACGATGACCACGGCGATGAAGGCGACGAATCCCCAGAGCAGTGTGCGCTGCGACATCCGAGGCAGCAGCCGGGTGCCGATCTGCGCCCCGACGACGGCGCCGAGCGCGAGGATCAGCGCGGGGATCCATGCGACGGAGCCCGAGACCGCGTACGAGATCACGCCGACACTGGCGATCGGCACGATCGCGGCGAGCGAGGTGCCGGCGGCACGGCGCTGGTCGAAGCCGAGCAGCAGCACCAGCATCGGGACGATGACCGTGCCCCCGCCGACGCCGAACAGGCCGGAGAGCAGCCCTGCGGCGAGCCCGATGCCGATGTAGGAGAGGTAGGCCCGTGCGCCCCGCGTGCTGATCCCGTCGTCGTGCATCCGCCCAGCCTATTGCGCCGCCTCGGCGCCGCACGTCCGCGTTTCGGCGCGGGCGCACGGCGCCGGGATGGCTCAGATCTCCTGGTCGGCGAGCATCGGCACCGAGATCGACTCGGTCAGCTGCTTCTCGTACCGCGCCTGGCGGCGACGCAGCCAGAGCGCGCCGAGGATCAGCACCACCAGCACCCCGTAGGCGATCGCCGCGAACGGGCTAGCGATCAGCGTCATCGGATCTCCCTGGCTCAGCTGCAGAGCCTTGCGCAGCTCGGCCTCGCCCATCGGCCCGAGGATCATGCCCACCACCAGCGGCGCGACCGGGATGCCGTAGCGGCGCATGAAGTACCCCAGCACGCCGATGATCAGCAGGATGACGATGTCGGTGATGTTGAACTTGATCGCATAGGCGCCGAACGCGGCGAACATCAGGATGCCCGCGTACAGGTACGGCCGCGGGATCTGCAGCAGCTTGACCCACATGCCCACCAGCGGCAGGTTCAGCACGATCAGGATGAGGTTTCCGAGGTACAGGCTCGCGACCAGCGCCCACACCAACGCGGGCTGGTTGGTGAACAGCAGGGGCCCCGGCTGGATGCCGTAGGACTGGAACGCGAACAGGATGATCGCCGCGGTCGCCGTGGTCGGCAGACCCAGCGTGAGCAGCGGCACCAGCACGCCCGCGGCGGCGGCATTGTTGGCCGCCTCCGGGCCTGCGACGCCCTCGATCGCCCCGCGGCCGAACTGGTCCTTGTGCTTGGAGAGCTTCTGCTCTGCCGCGTACGAGAGGAAGGTCGCGACGTCCGCGCCGCCTGCGGGGATGGTGCCGATCGGGAATCCGATCGCCGTCCCGCGCAGCCAGGGCTTCCAGGAGCGCTTCCAGTCCTCCTTGGTCATCCAGTTGCGCCATCCCTTGGTCACCGGGATGACGTCGATCCCGCCGTGCCGCATCCTCGAGGCGACGTAGAGCGTCTCCCCGACGGCGAACAGGCCCACCGCGACGAGGACGACGCTGATGCCCTGGTTCAGCTCGGGGATGCCGAGCGTGTAGCGCTGCTGCCCGGACAGCCCGTCGGTGCCGATCAGGCCGATGAACAGTCCGAGGGCGAGCGACAGCACGCCGCGCGGCACGGACCTGCCCATCAGAGCGCCGACGGTGATGAAAGCCACCACGATCAGCGCCAGTTTGTCGGGGTTGCCGAGCGAGACGGCGAAGTCCGCAAGGATCGGTGCGAGCAGAGTCAGGCCGACGGTGGCGATGGTCCCGGCGATGAACGAACCGATGGCCGCCGTCGCGAGTGCGGCGGCGCCGCGTCCGAGCTTGGCCATCTTGTTGCCCTCGATGGCCGTGACTATGGACGCGGATTCACCCGGTGTGTTCAGCAGGATGCTCGTGGTCGATCCGCCGTACATGCCGCCGTAGTAGATGCCGGCGAAGGTGATGATGGCCGCGGTCGCGTCCAGCGAGTAGGTCAGGGGCAGCAGCAGCGCCACGGTCATGGCCGGCCCGATGCCGGGCAGCACGCCGACGGCCGTGCCGATGAAGACGCCGATGAACGCCCACATCAGGTACTGGGGCTGCAG
>JAITUD010000140.1 GCA_031286555.1 Microbacterium sp.
GAGGGCACCCGGCTGATCTGGATCAACACCCCCGGCAACCCCGACGGGCGCACCTGGACCACCGACGAGCTCGCCGCTGCGGTCGCCCGTGCTCGCGAGCTCGGGGCGATCCTGGCCAGGGACGAGTGCGACGCAGAGCTCGGCTGGGACGGCCCGTGGGCCACCGAGCCGGTGCCCTCGGTGCTGGACCCGCGCGGCACCGGCGGCACGCGCGCCGGGCTGCTGCGCGTGTACTCGCTCAGCAAGCAGTCCAACCTGGCAGGCTACCGTGCGGCCTTCGTGGCCGGATGCCGCACCGTCATCGCCGAACTGCTCACCGCCCGCAAGCACCTGGGGCTGATGCCGCCTCAGCCGGTGCAGCACGCGATGGCGGTGGCGCTCGGCGACGACGCGCACGTCGCCGCGCAGAAGGAGCTGTACCGCGCCCGGCGCGACGTGCTGCTCCCCGCGCTGCAGCAGGCCGGCTTCCGCATCGACGGCTCCGAGGCCGGGCTCTACCTGTGGGCGACCGAGGGTCGTGACGCCTGGGAGTCGATGGGCAGGCTGGCCGATCTCGGCATCCTCGCCGGACCCGGTCCGTTCTACGGCGGCGCCTCCGGCGACCACGTGCGTCTCTCGCTCACGGCACCGCTGGAGCGGATCGAGGCAGGTGCTGCGCGTCTGCGCGCGGCCGCACTGTAGGTTCCCTCAGTCGGATCGCGCTGTACCTTGGCGGATGTCACAGTTGGCCCCGCGCCGGACTAGGCTGTAAAAGCCATAGGGTCGCCCCCAGGCTCGTGGCACGCGCCGATCCGGCGCATCTAGACTTTTCGTCCGCACGCGACTTCGATTCAGCAGGAGGTTTGGCGTGAGCACAGCTCTGCCGGAGAAGGCGACTCTCACCGTCGGCGACAAGACCGCCGAGTTCCCCGTACTTCAGCCCACCTCGGGTGTGGGGAGCATCGACTTCTCGACCCTGACCCGTCAGACCGGCCTCACCGGCCTGGACTACGGGTTCGTGAACACCGCGTCCGCGAAGTCCGCGATCACCTACATCGACGGCGACAAGGGCATTCTCCGCTACCGCGGGTACCCGATCGAGCAGATCGCCAAGAACTGCACCTACCTCGAGGTGGCGTGGCTGCTGATCTACGGCGAGCTGCCGACCGCCGACGAGCTGGCCGGCTTCGATGAGCAGATCCGCAAGCACACGCTGCTGCACGAGGATCTGAAGCACTTCTTCTCCGCTCTGCCCGACAACGCCCACCCGATGGCCGTGCTCTCGTCCGCGGTGGCCGCGCTGTCGACGTACTACCAGGACGCCTCCGACCCGAGCAATCCGGAGCACGTGGAACTGAACCAGATCCGCATGCTCGCCAAGCTGCCGGTCATCGCCGCCTACGCGCACAAGAAGAGCGTCGGCCAGGCCTTCCTGTACCCGGACAACTCGCTCAGCTTCGTCGACAACTTCCTGAAGCTCAACTTCGGCGTCATGAGCGAGGAGTACGAGGTCAACCCGGTCATGTCGAAGGCCCTCGAGCTGCTGCTGATCCTGCACGAGGACCACGAGCAGAACGCCTCGACCTCGACGGTCCGCCTGGTCGGCTCCACCGGCGCCAACCAGTTCGCCTCCGTCTCCGCCGGCATCCAGGCGCTGTCCGGCCCGCTGCACGGCGGTGCGAACGAGGCGGTGCTGACCATGCTCGGCCAGATCCGCGAGTCGGGTCAGAGCGTTCAGCGCTTCGTCGAGCGCGTGAAGAACAAGGAGCAGGGCGTGAAGCTGATGGGCTTCGGGCACCGGGTCTACAAGAACTACGACCCGCGCGCGAAGCTCGTCAAGGCGGCCGCAGACGAGGTGCTCGCCTCGCTCGGCGTCAGCGACCCGCTGCTGGACCTGGCGAAGGAGCTCGAGGAGATCGCCCTCGCCGACGAGTACTTCCAGGAGCGTCGCCTGTACCCGAACGTCGACTTCTACACCGGCGTGATCTACAAGGCGATGGGCTTCCCCACCCGCATGTTCACCGTGCTGTTCGCCATCGGCCGGCTTCCCGGCTGGCTCGCGCAGTGGCGCGAGCTGCAGCTCGACCCGCAGACCAAGATCGGCCGCCCGCAGCAGCTCTACGTGGGCTCCCCGGAGCGTTCGTACCCCGGCATCTGATCCGGCGGCACGAAACGGCCCGGCATCCGTTCTTCGGATGCCGGGCCGTCTCTGTTCTGGGGCTCTGTTCCGCGGCTCGGGGCCGTCAGGCCGCGTCGGCCAGCACCGGCTGCGAGCCGGTCGGGAGGGGCACCGGCACATCGTCCCTGCGCCGCGCCGCGGGGACGACGGCGCCGATCAGTGCGGCGACGACGGCGACCACCGCGATGGTGATCCAGGCGACGTCGTAGCCGCGCTCGAGCGGCTGACCTGCCGGGTCGAGTGCACTGAACACGATTGCCGTCATCAGCGCCGAGCCGATAGCCGAGCCGATCGAGCGCAGGTTGGCGTTCACACCGGTGGCGATTCCGACGTTCGCCGCCGGTACGCCCTCGACGATGATGCTGGCCATCGCGGCGTAGGCGGCGCCCACGCCGATGCCGAACAGACCGCCGGCGATGGCGAGCTGCCAGACCGCCGAGTGGAACAGCACGGCGCCGACCACGGTGGCGCCCATGAGCAGGCCGCCGAGTACGAGCTGCACGCGCAGCGTGAGCACGCGGGTGAGCGCGCCGGTGGCGAAACCGGCGACGGACATGCCGATCAGCAGGGGCACGAGCACCAGCCCCGCGGTCTGCACGGTGAGGCCGAGCGCCCAGCCGGTCTCGGCCGGAACCTCGAGGAACAGCGGCAGGTAGCCCCAGAAGCCGAACACGGCCACGCCGATGAGCAGGCCGGCCGCGTTCACCGGCCAGATCGCGCGGTGTGCGAGCATCCTGATGTCGACCAGCGGGTCTGCGGACCGCAGCTCGGAGAGCACCCAGGCCGCGAGCAGCACGGCGGCGAGGGCGAACAGGCCGAGCGTCGCAGCGCTCGTCCAGCCCCAGCGCGCGCCCGAGGCCAGCGGCAGCAGAAGAGCGACCAGCCAGCCGGACAGCAGCACGGCGGAGAGCGTGTTCAGGCGCCCCGCGGCGCGGATGTCGGAGCGCGGGATCCAGGCGACCGTGAGCAGTGCGCCGATCGCGCCGGCCACGAGGGCCACCTCGAACAGTCCGCGCCAGCCGATCGCTGCTGACAGAGGGCCCGCCAGCACGCTGCCGGCCGCACCGCCGATGCCGATGAGCGCGCTCACCGAGCCGATCGCGGCGGTCAACCGCTGGGGCGGCATGAACTCGCGCAGCAGCGCGAATGCGAGCGGGAACACCGCGCCGCCTGCGCCCTGCAGAATGCGGCCGAGGATGAGGACACCGAGATTCGGTGCGAGCGCGGCGACGAGGTCGCCGAGCATGACGATCGCCAGCACCGCGAGCAGGGTCGCGCGGCGACCTCGGAGGTCGCCGACGCGGCCGAGCAGGGGAGTGGCGACGGCGGCGGCGATGAGCCAGGCCGTCATGGTCCAGGTGGCGGCGTCGGATCCGACGTGCAGGTCGGCCTCGAGCATCGGGATCACCGGGATGACGAGGTTCTGGAGCAGCGCGATCGAGGCGACGCTCACAGCGACGGCCGCATACGCGCGGGTGGTGGTCGAGCGGATGGTCATGGATCCTTCCGATCTTGCGATGAGGAGAGGTAGAATCGGAGAGTGGCTCCGAGTGGAGGAATCCTCCGGTTAGAAGTTACCGGAGGAGCCCTCCGGTTCGCAACCACCTCGACGAACTTTTTCGAGATCGCCTTTTCGAGACCTGGGAGGTCAGCGTGACGACGGTGGCACCGGCATCCGTTCTTCTGGAGGAGCGCAGGCCGAAGCGCGCCGACGCGGCGCGGAACTTCGACGCTCTCGTCGCCGCCGGTCGCCAGGCCTTCGCGGAGGACGGCTCCGACGCCTCTCTCGAGGACATCGCCCGGCGCGCAGGGGTCGGAATCGGCACGCTGTACCGCAACTTCCCGACCCGCGACGATCTCATCGAGACGCTGTACCTCGGAGAGGTCGACGCGCTCGCGGCATCCGCCCGTGAGGTGTCCTCGCTCGAGCCGTGGGAGGCGCTGCGCACCTGGCTGGACCACTTCATCGCCTACGTCGGCACCAAGCACGCCCTGCTCGACGGGCTGAACCGCGAGTCGTCGGTGCTGACGCAGTGCCGCTACATCATGCTCGAGGCGGGAGAGCCGCTGGTCACCCGCGCGCAGCGGGCCGGCGAGGTCGACCCCGACGTGACCATCAGCGACGTCGTCAAGCTGGTCTCCGGCGTCGCCGCAGTCGCCTCCTTCGAGGACGACGCCCAGCGCGAGCGCGTGCTGAACCTCGCGATCAACGCGATCCGGCACTGACCGGTGCGATAGCATCCGGCTGTGGAATCAGCCTTCGTCATCCTTCCGGTCCTGATCGGCATCGGATTCGTGCTCTTCGGTCTGCTCTTCGTCGGGCTCATCGTGTTCCTGGTCATCGTGATCCGCCGCAACTGGAAGACCGCGAAGGACGCCGGCTACGACCCGCTCACCATGGAGACGCAGATGGCCGCCCGGGTCATGAACAGCGAGCTGCTGCGCCCTGCGGCCGTGCCGGTGGCAGCGCCTGCTCCGCTCACGCTCGAGCAGCGCCTCACCGAACTGGACGACCTGCACGCGCGCGGCGTGATCTCCGACACCGAGCACATCTCGGCGCGCGCCAAGGCTCTCGAGGGCTGAGCGCGTCCGACCGGCGCGCATCGGCGTGCATCCGCCCGTTCGGATCGCAGTTCGCGTCGGCATCCGGTGTCCGTGCCGTTCAGGTCGCAGACTGCGCCGGTGTTCCGCGACCAGAGCGCGACCGATTGCGACCTGGGCAGGACGGGCGCCGGGATGCCCGCGGCGATGCGCGACCTGACGTTCGCCGCCCGTGCACATGCTGACGCCGACCTCGCTCGCCGGTGTCGGGCCGATCCGCGCCAGGCGCACAGTTCCGCCGCGCGCCCGCCCGCGGCCTCGTAATCGTCGACGCCCCCTTTGATCGCGTCGGCCCGGAGGGACGTCGGCGACGAAGGGGGCGTCGATGTGAGTGTCAGTGCGTGCGGGGAGCGCCGGAGGCGCGCTGCGCACGGCGGTGCTGAGGGGCACGGCGGGCGCCCTCGGATGCCGGAGCGCTGGACTGCGTCGTGTAGCGGGTCTGACCGCTCTGGCCGCGCGAGTGCGACCGGCCGGCGGTATCCTGTCGCTGCCCGCCCTGGCGCTGACCCTCGCGGGCCTGGCGCTCGCCGTTGCCTTGCGCGGAACCTGCTCCGCGACCGCCGGAACGACGGCGACCGCCGCCGTTGCCCTGCTTGGGCGTGCCCTGAGGCTGACCGCCCTGTCCGGCGGGCTTGGGCTTCCGCTGGCCGCCGCCCTGCTGCTGCTTCACGACCGGGGCCGGCTTGACCTTCGCCGCACGCTCGCCGACCAGCTCGTCGACGATCGCCGGGGTGACCGGCTCGAAGTCGGCAGTGATCTGCGCCTTGCGCAGCAGGTCCTTGGTGTCGCGGCGCTGCTCGGGCAGCACGACGGTGACCACGGTGCCCGCGGCACCGGCGCGCGCCGTGCGACCGGAGCGGTGCAGGTACGCCTTGTGCTCCATCGGCGGGTCGACATGCACGACCAGCTCGACGTTGTCGACGTGCACGCCGCGGGCCGCGACATCCGTCGCCACCAGCACGCGCACGCCGCCCTCGGCGGGGTCGGCCGAGAAGGCCGCCAGGTTGCGCTCGCGCGCGTTCTGGCCGAGATTGCCGTGCAGGTCGACGGCGGGGATGCCCGCGGCGGTGAGCACCTTGGCCAGCTTCTTGGCCTGGTGCTTGGTACGGGTGAACAGGATGCGACGCCCGGTGCCGGACGCCAGGTCCTGGACCAGCTGCTTCTTGGCCTCGGCGTCGGCCGAGAGCAGCACGCGGTGGGTCATCTCGCCGACGGGCACGCTGGCCTCGTCGACCTCGTGGCTGACCGCGTTGTGCAGGAAGCGCTTCGCGAGCACGTCGATGCCGCGGTCCAGCGTCGCGCTGAACAGCAGGCGCTGACCACCCTGCGGCGTCGCCGCGAGGATGCGGGTGACACCGGGCAGGAAGCCGAGGTCGGCCATGTGATCGGCCTCGTCGAGCACGGCGACCTCGACGGCGTCGAGCTTCACGACGCCCTGCTTCATGAGGTCCTCGAGGCGGCCGGGGCAGGCCACGACGATGTCGGCGCC
>JAITUD010000188.1 GCA_031286555.1 Microbacterium sp.
ACGATGCTGCGGGCGTCGCCGATGTTCGCCACGAGGCGGAAGGTCTGCAGCCCGTCGATGAGGCGGGCGACCCGCTCGAGCTCGTCCTCGTCACCGTCCGGGGCGAGGTCGAAGGAGAACACGGAGGGCACGCCGCGCGGCAGGTAGCGTCCGGCGAGCTCGTGCCAGGTGTTCCCGGCGAGACCGGGGTGATGCACGGCCGCGATCTTGGGATGGCCGGCGAGGTGCTCGGCGATCTTCAGCGCGGAACTGCTCTGGCGTGACACGCGGAGGTCGAGCGTCTCGATGCCCTGCAGGATCTGCCACGCGTTGAACGGCGACAGCGCGGGGCCGAGATCGCTGACGTACTTCGACTTCGCCAGCACGGTGAACGCTCGGGTCGGACCGAACTCCTCCCACGGGACGACATCGCCGAAGCGGTGCTGCGAGCGGGTGAACTGCGGCCACTTCTCGGGTTCCGCACCGAAGTCGAAGCTGCCCAGGTCGACGACCACGCCGCCGAGAGACGTGCCGTGGCCGGCGAGGAACTTCGTCGCCGAGTGCACCGAGAAGTCGGCGCCGTGCTCGCCCGGACGGATCAGGTAGGGGGTGCCGACGGTGTTGTCGATCACGAGCGGGACGCCCGCCTCGTGCGCGATGTCGGCGACCAGGCGGATGTCGAGGACCTGCGCGATCGGGTTGGCGACCGACTCGGCGAAGAACACCCGGGTCTGCGGGGTGACGGCCGCGCGCCAGGCATCCGCATCGTCCTGGTCGACGAACGTCGTCGTGATGCCGAAGTCGTCGAGGGTGTCCTGCAGCAGGTCGACCGAGCCGCCGTAGAGCTGGTTGGCGGCGACGATGTGCCCGCCGCGGCCGGCGAGGGCGAGCAGGGTGATCGCGACCGCCGCCTGGCCGGAGGCCACGGCGACCGCGCTGACGCCGCCCTCGAGGGCGGCGACGCGCTCTTCGAGGATGAGCTGGGTCGGGCTGGAGTTGCGGCTGTAGATGATGCCGGGCTTGCGCAGCGCGAACAGGTCGGCCGCCTCCTGCAGGTTCGCGAACTCGTAGGCGGCGGTCTGATGGATCGGCGGCACCGCTGAGCGGTTCGGCATCCCCGTGGCGAACCCGTGCTGAACCTGCGAAGTCGCGAAGGAGGCAGCGGCGGAGACGGTGTCGGGGGAGGTCATCCCCCTATCTTCTTGCTCACGCTCTTCCGGCGCCGTCCATGTGTCGAACTGTTGCAGCCCGGGGAATGGATCAGCGGGTCACGGTGGCTGCCGCAGCGCGGACCACCTGACCGATGAGCGCGGCGATCGCGCGCACGGCCGCGTCGTCTCCCTCGGCGTGCGGTACGTGCGCCGTGCAGGGCAGGCGCGTCAGCCGCGCGCCGGGGATCGTCTCGGCCAGGTGCCGGGCGTTGTCGTGGAATTCGGAGAGATCGTACTCGCCGACGACGACGGCGGTCGGCACCCGGATGGTCCTGGTCCGGGGCCAGGCATCCTCCTCAGGCAAGGGCTCACCGGGGTCGGCAGCCGACAGCGCCCGGCCGTTCATGTCGAGGAACAGCGCTCGCGCTGCTCCCGAGACCCGCCCCTCGTGGCCGGGACCGTCGAGCCAGAAGTGAGCCTCGAGCGCATTGACAGTGTCGAGGTCGTCTTGCTCGGCCGCGTCCTCGATCTCCGCGTCGAGCCGGGCTGCCACGGGGTCGAGGGCACGGTCGGGGCTCCCGCTGACGGCGGCGCCGATCAGTACGAGGCCTGCGACCCGTTCGGGGTGGGCGAGGGCGAGATCCACGGCGGTCGCGCCGCCCATCGAGGCCCCCACCACGACGGCGCGCTCGATCCCGAGTGCGTCCAGTACGGCGACCGCATCCGCGACCATCGACCATCGCTCGTCCGGTGCCGTTCGGGTGTCACCGTACCCGCGAGCGTCGTACCGGACAGTGCGCACGCCGTCGCCGAGCTCGTCGATGAGTGCCGACCACGACCGGCGGTCGGTGACCCCTGCATGCAGCAGCATGATCGGCAGCCCATCACTGGTTCCCTGCACCTCGACGGCAAGGGCGGCGAGGCCGGACGTGACTGTGAACGTGCTCACGGGATGAGGACGATCTTGCCCTGCACGGCGTGGGCCTCGACGAGCTCGTGCGCGCGGGCGGCCTCGGCCAGCGGCAGTTCAGGGCCGAGCTCGACCGAGAACTCGCCGGCGACGATGAGGTTGATCGTCAGGGGGAGCGCCTCTGCGCGCCAGGAGAGCTGCTCCTCGGTCAGCGGCTCGGGGCTTCCGCCGGAGTATGCGTGGATGCCGAAGGACGCGGCATCCGGTCCGCGCACGATCGTCGCGATCCGATCGCGATCGGCGACGAGGGCGAGGGATGCCTGGATCGCCTCGTCCGTGCCCGCGCAGTCCAGCACCACGTCGACGCCCTGCGGGGCGGCCTCGCGCACCCGCTCCTCAAGGCCTTCGCCGTAGGCGATCGGGATGGCGCCGAGCTCGCGCAGTCGGTCGTGCCTGGCGGGGCTGGCGGTCGCGATCACCGTGGCGCCCCACAGCACCGCGTACTGGATCGCGGCCTGTCCGACCGCACCCGAGCCGGCATGCACGAGCAGGGTCTCGCCCTTCGCGACGCGCAGCGAGCGCAGTGCCTGGTACGCGGTGCCGACCGGGATGGCGAGAGCCGCGCCCTCGGCGGCGGTGACGCCGTCGAGCAGATGGGCGAGGTGCGCCACGGGCACGGCGAGCAGCGTGGCGTAGGTGCCGAGGGTGTCGCGGATCGCCACCCGGTCGCCGACGGCGAAGCCGCTCACGCCCGGTCCGATCTGGGTGATCGTGCCGGCACCGTCGAAGCCGACGTGCCGAGGTTCGGTGAGCGGGGGCAGCGGGCGCACCCCGCCGCGCTGCTTGGTGTCGATCGGATTCACCCCTGCCGCCTCGATGCGCACCACGACCTCGCCCTCGCCCGGAACGGGATCCGGCACCTCCACGAGGCGGAGGACGTCAGGTGAGCCGATTTCCGAGAACACGATCGCGCGAGCCATGCTGTCAGGCTAGTCGCGTTCCTCATGAGGGGCCTCGGGTGCGCAGGCCAGAACGACCACGACCAGGGCGATCAGCGCGAGTCCGACCCATCCGACCGGTGAGAGCCGCTCTCCGACCACCAGCACCGCGAGCATGGTAGCGACGGCCGGTTCGATCAGGGTGATGGTGGTGGCGGTGCTCGGGCCCAGTCTGGCGAGTCCCCAGCCGAACAGCACGTAGCCGAGGAACATCGGCACGAGCGCCATGTAAGCGGCGACGGCCACGGTCTGCGGACTGGACAGCAGAGGGGCGCCGGTGATGAGCAGCACCGGGACCAGCAGCAGGCCGCCGATGCCGAAGACCCAGCCCATGGCCGCCGCCCGCTCGATCCCGTCGGTCATCAGACGCGCGGCCGCCCAGGAGTACAGGGCATAGGTGATGCCCGCGATCAGCCCGAGGGTGATCCCGGCCACCAGCGCCGGCGCATCCGCAGGGGCTGCAC
>JAITUD010000223.1 GCA_031286555.1 Microbacterium sp.
TCGTGGCCGAGTTCCTTGAGGCCCTCGGGGATGACGTGCACGGCGGAGCCGAGCGTCACATCCGCAGCGCGGATGGGAGTGCCGTCGGGGTCGCGGACCAGCTTGACGCCCTTCTTCCACATCGTCTGCTCGAGGAGCGCGACGGGGTTGCCCGCCTCCGGGTTCTCCGGGGTGTTGAACGGTGCGAGGCCGCGGAAGAGGGTGACACCGGGGATGATCGACGCCACGACGGCGGCGATCATCGAGTTGCGGATCATCACGCGACGGCCGAAGCCGGACTCCTCGTTCGCGTCGGCGAACGCCTTGATGGATGCCTCACGCGTCGAGTCGCGGCCACGGGTGGGGTGACGGTACTCGACGAACTCCTTGTCGCTCATCAGCGCCTTGGACCAGTGGATGGCTCCGAGACCGATGGCGAGCAGGGCCAGCGCGATGCCGAGACCGATGAACAGGTTGTTGTACCTGACGTCGATCAGCCGCCCGCTCTCGATCGGGAACAGCATGTAGGCGGCGACCGCCCAGATGCTGCCCGCGAGCGAGAGGTAGAAGAGGGTGTAGACGGTGCGGACCGCGGCCTTCTCGGCCTTGGGGTCCTTGTCCGTCATGCGCTGACGATGCTCCGGAAGACCGGGGTTCTGCGCGGGATCGCTGACTGCGACGCCCAGCCCCGGCGAGGGCTGGTAGGCCCTGTCGAGAGCCTGCGTGTCGTCGTCGTGTGCCATGGTGCTCCTCGTACGTTCCTCTTCAGAAGAAATGCGTCAGTTCGACTTCGCCGTGATCCACACGGTCAGCGCGACGAGGGCGCCGATCCCGAAGATCCAGATGAACAGGCCCTCAGACACCGGACCGAGCGATCCGAGTGTGAAGCCGCCGATCTGCACGGCGTCCTGCTGGAACAGCAGCGCCGAGATGATGTCGCGCTTGTCGTCGTCGGAGAGGTTCATGTCGCCGAAGACGGGCATGTTCTGCGGGCCGGTGACCATGGCCGCGTACATGTGCAGAGCGCTGGTCGACGTCAGTGCGGGGGCGTACTTGCCCTCGGTGAGCGCTCCACCGGCGGCGGCCACGTTGTGGCACATCGCGCAGTTGATGCGGAACAGCTCTGCACCGTGTGCGACATCGCCCTTGCCGTCGAGGATCTCGTCCTTCGGGTAGGTCGGGCCGGGGGCGACGGACTGCACGTAGGCAGCGACCGCACGGATCTGCTCCTCAGTGAACTGCGGGTGCTTCTGCGGCGCCTGCGGTCCCTGCATCTGCAGCGGCATGCGGCCGGTGGACATCTGGAACTCGACGGCCAGCTCGCCGACGCCCATCAGCGTAGGACCGTCGCCGGTGCCCTCGAGGTTCATGCCGTGGCAGGTGGCGCAGTTCGCCTGGAACAGCTTCTGGCCGTCGTCGACCGTGAGCTCCGCGGAGGCCTGGGGCTTGGTGTCGGTCGCGGCCATGGCCGCCGTCGCACCGGCGTACACGCCGCCGGTGATCAGGAGGCCGGCACCGATCAGCGCGATGGCTGCGAACGGGCTGCGACGGCCGCGTGAGCGGCGCTTCTTCTCTCGTACCATGTCGGGGATTCGCTCCGCTCTCACTTCAGGAAGTAGATGACGATGAACAGCACGATCCAGACGACGTCGACGAAGTGCCAGTAGTACGACACGACGATCGAGGAGGTCGCCTCCTTGTGCCCGAAGTTCTTGACCGCGTACGCACGTCCGATGACGAGCAGGAACGCGATGAGACCGCCGGTGACGTGCAGGGCGTGGAAACCGGTGGTGAGGTAGAAGGCGGAGCCGTAGGAGTCGGCCGAGATCGGCATGCCCTCCATGGTCAGCTGCGCGTACTCCCAGACCTGGCCCGAGACGAAGATCGCGCCGAGGATGAAGGTGACCCAGAACCACTCGACCATGCCCCAGCCGAACAGGCGGCGACGGCCTGCTGCGTTGAGCTGGCCCTTGGGGAGCTTGTAGGGCTGCAGGTCCTCCGCGGCGAAGACACCCATCTGGCACGTGAACGAGGAGAACACCAGGATGAGGGTGTTCACGAACGCGTAAGGCACGTTCAGCATCTCGGTGCGCTCGCCCCACAGTTCGGGCGAGGTGCTGCGGATGGTGAAGTAGATCGCGAAGAGTCCCGCGAAGAACATGACTTCACTGCCGAGCCACACGATGGTGCCGACAGCTACCGGATTTGGCCGCTTGATGGTTCTTGCCGCCGGGGCATACGTCGCTGAGGTGGTCACGGTTCCATTATGGCCGATCCGCGCCGCTGATTCTTGCACCATCGTCGCTCGTTTCGCCCGAATCGCACTTAGGGGAACCTAAGAACCACCTGCGAATCCACCCGGAATCCGCGCAATCGCGCGGTGGCGGCTGGGGATGCATCGATCCGGCATCATCCGTCATCTCGTCCGCTCCGCAGCATCCCGCTCTATAAGATCCTTGCTATGGCTGACTCCCTGACCTGGTCCGACCTGCTCACCACTCTGCTGGAACGGCGCGATCTGAGCGTCTGGGAGTCCACCTGGGCGATGCGACAGGTGATGCAGGGCAAGGTGTCCGAGGCTCAGCTCGCGGGCTTCCTGATCGCGCTGCGGGCGAAGGGCGAGACCGTCGACGAGGTGGTCGGTTTCCGTGATGCCATCCTCGAGGCCGCGGTCCCGCTGCCGGTGTCCTCGGACGTGCTCGACATCGTCGGCACGGGGGGCGATCGGGTCGGCACCGTGAACGTGTCCACTACGGCGGCCATCATCATCGGCGCGATGGGCGTTCCGGTGGTCAAGCACGGCAACAAGGCCGCCAGCTCGGCATCCGGCTCCTCCGACGTGCTCGCCGCGCTGGGGCTGGACCTGGCGCTCTCGCCGGATGCCGTCGCGGCCGTGCTCGAGCGCACAGGCATCACCTTCGCCTGGGCCGGCGCATTCCACCCCGGATTCAAGAACGCGGGCGCGACGCGCGCGCAGCTCGGCGTGCCCACGGTGTTCAACATGCTCGGACCGCTCTGCAACCCGGCGCGTGCCGAGGCGAACGCGGTCGGGGTCGCGCAGCTCGATCGCGTTCCGCTGATCACCGGCGTGTTCCGCACCCGAGGCGCCACGGCGCTGGTGTTCCGCGGCGACGACGGGCTGGATGAGCTCACCACCACCGGGCACAGCCGCATCTGGGAGGTCGCACGCGGCGACATCCACGAGCACGACCTCGACCCTCGCGACCTCGGCATCCCGCTCGCCGATCTGTCGGATCTGATCGGCGGCTCTCCGGAGCACAATGCCGGCGTGCTGCGCCGGACGCTGGAGGGCGAGACCGGCGCGGTGCGCGACATCGTCCTGCTCAACGCCGCGGCTGGCATCGTCGCCTACGAGCTGTCGCATGACGCGAGCCTCACGCAGGTGCCGATCGTGCAGCGACTGCGGGACGCCTACCTGCGTGCGGCGGCCGCCGTCGACGACGGCAGGGCGTCGGCGAAGCTGGACGAGTGGGTGCGGTCGACGCGCGAGCTGGCCGCCTGATCGGACCGCACCGTGGACGCCGTCGCCGCACTGCTCGAGATCGCCGCTCTGCTGGAGCGCGAGCGGGCCTCGCGGTACCGCGCGAAGGCGTTCCGCCAGGCAGCCGCCACGCTGGCGGACATCCCTGACGATGTGCGCGCCGATCCCGCCCGGCTCCGGGCGGTGAAGGGGATCGGTGAGTCGACCTTGGCCGTCATCCGTCAGGCGGATGCGGGACAGGTGCCCGACTATCTGGTGGAGCTGCGCGGCGTCGTGGAGCCCGAGCGCCGTTCCGAGCTGCGGGCGCTGCTGCGCGGCGACCTGCACTCGCACACCGACTGGTCCGACGGCACGACGCCGATCGAATCGATGGTGGAGGCGGCTCGCGCGCTCGGACATCAGTACTACGCGATCACCGATCACTCTCCGCGACTGCGCGTGGCGCGCGGACTCTCGGCCGAGAGACTGAGGGAGCAGATCCCGCTGGTGCGTGAGCAGTCGGGCGAAGGGCTGACGGTCCTGGCCGGCATCGAGGTCGACATCCTCGACGACGGTTCACTCGATCAGGAGCCCGCGCTGCTCGACGAACTCGACATCGTCGTGGCATCCGTGCATTCCGGTCTGCGCATGGATGCCGCGCCGATGACCCGGCGGATGATCGCCGCGGTCTCGAATCCGCACGTGAACGTGCTCGGCCACTGCACC
>JAITUD010000290.1 GCA_031286555.1 Microbacterium sp.
ATGTCACCATCGTGGAGCCGGCGACCGCGATCGCCGCGTTCTGCACGAGCTCCTGGGTGAGGTCGGCGATGCCGTTGTAGTCGCTGTACGCCTGGTAGGCCTCGAGCATCGCGAACTCGGGGCTGTGCGTGGAGTCCGCGCCCTCGTTGCGGAAGTTGCGGTTGATCTCGTAGACGCGCTCGATGCCGCCGACGACGGCGCGCTTCAGGTACAGCTCCGGGGCGATGCGCAGGTACAGCTCGGTGTCGAACGCGTTCGAGTGCGTGATGAACGGACGAGCGGATGCCCCGCCGTGCTGCACCTGCAGCATCGGCGTCTCCACCTCGAGGAAGTCGTGGCTGGTGAACGTGGCGCGCAGGCTGGCGTTCACCGCGGCGCGGGCGCGCACGGTGGTGCGGGCCTGATCGCGCACGATCAGGTCGAGGAAGCGGCTGCGCACGCGGCCCTCCTCGCTGAGCTCGCCGTACACGTTCGGCAGCGGCAGGATCGCCTTCGACGCGATGGCCCAGTCGTCGGCCATGATCGACAGCTCGCCGCGGCGGCTGGAGATCACCTCGCCGTGCACGAACACGTGGTCGCCGAGGTCGACGAGCTCCTTCCAGGCGGCGAGGGACTCCTCGCCGACGTTCGCGAGCGAGATCATCGCCTGGATGCGGCTGCCGTCGCCGGCCTGCAGCGTGGCGAAGCAGAGCTTGCCGGTGTTGCGGCTGAACACGATGCGGCCGGCCACGCCGACGACGACGCCGGTCTCGGCGCCGGCCTCGAGCTCGCCGTACTCGGCACGAAGCGCGGGGATGGTGTGCGTCACCGGCACGGAGACCGGGAACGCCCCGCCCGCGGCATCCGCGCGCTCGGCGATCAGCTTGTCGCGCTTGGCGAGGCGCACTTCGCGCTGCTCGAAGGTGTCATCCGCCTCGGCGGTGTCGTCTGTGGGCGCGGCTGCGGTCGCGTCGGTCATGTGCGGGCTCCTCGAAAGTCGCCCTCCAGTCTACCGGGGCGCCCCTGTGCATCCCGCGGGGCCTCCTCGACCGTTCCGGGGCGTCAGGATGCGGGCACCACGTCGGCGATCGTGCCGCGGTCGCGCAGCACCGCCGCCTCGATCGCGATGACCTCGGACGCGTGATCGGAGATCTCCGAGATGATCGCTGCGGCCGCGCGGCGCCCGAGCGCGAACGAGTCCCGCCAGAGTGCGGAGATCTGTGGGGTCGTCGCCTCGCACAGCGGCGAGTCCTCCCAGGACACGATGCTCAGGTCGTCAGGCACCGCGACCCCATCCGCTCGAGCGCTGCCGAGCACGGCGACGGCCAGCTGATCGTTGTCGGCGATGATCGCGGTCGGATGCTCGTCGCGCAGCCGTCGCCAGGCATCCGCCGCCTCGTCCGGGCTGTAGTGGGTGTGGATGACGCTCAGAGGACTGATCCCGGCATCCGCCATCGTCGACCGGTAGGAGTCGGCGCGCACGATCGCGTGCGCGAAGTCCGCCGGCCCGGCGACATACGCGATCCGTCGATGACCGCGGGCGACGAGCATCTGCACCAGCGCCGCCATCGGCGACCCGTCGTCGGCACCGACCACCGCGATGTCGCCCTCGGTGTGGTCGCGTCCGCCGACGAGAGCCGCAGGGGTGCCGAGCGCCTGCAGCACCTCGGGCCGCGGATCGTCCAGCCGAGGGTCCACGACGATGAGCCCGTCGACCCTGCTCTGCGCCGCCCAGAGCCGGTAGACGTCGATCTCGGACTCCAGCGAGTCCGCGATCTGGAACGTCAGGGTCAGACCGCGCGGCGAGAGCTCGGACTGGATGCCCGCGATGAAGCGCAGGTAGAACGTGTCCCTTGCGAGCTCGTCTGCGTCGCGCGCGAGCACCAGGCCGATCGATCCGGTGCCCTGCCCGGCGAGTGCCCTGGCCGCGATGTTCGGCTGCCATCCGCGCTTGCCCGCGGCCTCGATGATCCGAGCCCTGGTCTCCTCGCCGACGCCGGGCTTGCCGTTCAGCGCGTAGGAGATGGCGGCGTGGGAGACGCCGAGCTCCGCGGCGAGGTCACGCATGGTGAGTCGCTGCTGGCGTGGTCCCGGCGTCGTCACTCTGCGAATGTAGCGTGCGACCCTGCGAACTCGGAAGCAGGGCCGGATCAGTTCGGGAAGAGCCCTTTACTCGCTGTCACTTAACCGGGTAATCTACCGGCGAGCCGCGCCCGCGGCACCCGGAAGGAGTACGAGGACGTGCACAACAGACGGATTCTGACGATGGCGTCATGCCTCGCCGTGGCAGGAGCGCTGCTCGTCGCACCGGCCGCTGTCCAGGCGGCTGCGAGCGCAGCCGAAGGGCCGGTCGTCGTCGACGGCGGCTTCGAGTCGGGGCAATTGGGTGCGCAGACGCAGCACAACCACGCCGCGCTGATCACCCCCGGTGCCGACGGCACCGGCACCGCCGCCCGCATCGGGCTGCCCTACGCCGACGCCACCACCAAGACCCCGATCGGCGGGAACCTGCCGGTGCGCGGCACCGGGGTCGACCGCGGCATGGTGAACAAGACGGTGACCGGCGTCACCCCCAACACCACCTACGAGTTCTCGGTCGCGCTGAAGGGCCAGGGCATCCGCTGGGGCATCTTCGACTCCGAGAACGCCCCCTACTACCGCGGCCTCGCCCGGGGTGACGGCGGCGGCGAATACGCGGCCGGCATCACCACGCCCGGCGGCGGCACCCAGTGGTCCACCTACACGACGACCATCACCACCGGCCCGCGGACCACCGAGCTGAACGCCTTCTGCTTCGTGGGCGGCAACGTCTCCCCCGCCTACTGCGACGACTTCACCGTGACCGAGGTCGGGCCCGCGGCCAAGCCCCAGCAGGCCCCGGCCGGCTGGGCGGCGCCGCCCCTCGGAGCGAACGGCTACCCCGTCACGATCCCCGCCGTGCAGAGCTTCGCACCGGCCGACGGCGCGTGGAAGGGCGCCGTGCAGCGGATCGTCGTGGATGCCGCATCCGCCGCGAACATCACCGACGAGGCCGACCTAGGCACCGCGAACCTGCGGAAGCTGGGCGTCACCGACGACGCCACCCTCACCGTCGGCACCGCGCCGGCGGGACGGGACAGCGTGTTCGTGAAGCTCGGCGATGTGCCGATCCCTGCGGACGCGCCGGCCAACGCCAGGAAGCTCGCCGACGAGGCCTACGCCATCGAATCGACGCCGGACGGCATCGTGATCACCGCCGGCGGCGAGGCAGGCGTCCTGTACGCGTTCAGCACGCTCGGCCAGGCCCTGCAGAGCACCAAGGCCGCGACCGGGGCGACGACCCTCCCCGCCGGTACCGCAGTGAACTGGACCGACATGAGGTTCCGCGCGCTGCAGGTCGACTCCGGACGGCGGTTCTACTCGATCGCCTGGTTGAAGGACCAGATCAAGGACCTCGCCTGGACCAACATGAACACCATGGTCCTGCGGGTCAAGGACGGCCAGGGCCTCCGCGTCGAGAGCGACGTGTTCCCCGAGCTCGTCGATCACCTGCCCGACGGAGGTTCCTGGAGCAAGGCCGAGATCGCCGACCTGGTGGCGTTCGCCAAGCGGTACCACGTCACGATCATCCCCGAGTTCGACATGCCCGCCCACGCGACGCTCGACGCGCAGGTGTTCCCCGAGCCCGGCTACATGCTCGCCGGCGAGGCCTACAACTACTCCCGCGAGGACGTCCGCAAGCGGCTCGCCGACGTCGCCGTCGAGATGGGCGAGACGTTCCAGACGCCGTACGTGCACATCGGAGCCGACGAGTTCATGGCCCTCGACTCGCAGACCGTGCTGCAGGACTGGATCCGCTCCGAGACGGGGAACTCCGCGGCGACCACGCGCGACTCGTACGCCTGGTTCCTGAACTACGTCAACAAGGCGCTGAAGGATGCCGGCCGGCACACCATGGTGTGGAACGACCAGCTCAACGGACGCAACAAGATCGTCCCGCTCGACAAGGACATCACCGTCATCTTCTGGGCCGAGATCTACGGCTCGGTCGACGCGAACGACCTGCTCGCAGAGGGCCGCCAGGTGGTGGGCTCCTCGTCCGACCTGTACCACGACCTCTGGCCGACCATGGGCACCGCGGACCTCACCTCGGGCGACACCCGCAACGGCTCGGTCATCAACCGTCCGCTGCCGGAGTACGCCTGGAAGAACTACAGCACGCCGTACACGTTCTCGGGCGGCTGGGGCGCCCCGTACGAGGCGAAACCCGAGCTTCGCGATGACGTCGCAGGGCAGTTCTTCCCGATCTGGGACGACGCGCACGGCTGGGCACCCGAGTCGGTGCTGACGAACACCCTGATGCCGCGCCTGCGGCTGTTCGCGCAGACCGTGTGGAACTCGCCGCGGCAGGTCGACTCGTTCGCCTCCTTCGACCCCTACCTGCGGTTCCTCGGTCATGCACCCTACTTCGGTGCAGACCCGGTGCTCCAGGCGCCGCGCACACCGGAGTGGACGCTCGACGCGTCGTCGTCCCCCGCGGCGGGCGCAGAGGTCCGGCCCGGCACTGCGGTGACCTGGACGGTCTCCGCGAAGGCTGCGGATGCCGCGGTGAAGGACGCCACGGTGAAGATCGACCTCGGCGACGTGGTCGACAACACCACCCCGGTGACCGTCCGAGCCGGCTTCGGAACGGTGACGCGGAAGGGCGACATCGCCACCTGGACCGGCGACATCCCGGCCGACGGCAAGGTGCGGATCACGATCTCCGCGCGGATCACCGGCCCTGTGGCGAAGCCCGGATCAGACCGGAACAACTCCGTCGCCCTGTCGGTCGACGGATCGGCGGCCCGCGCCGTACTCACCGACTGCGAGGGCTGCACCGGAGAAGCACTGACTGTCGTCAAGTAGCAGGAGGACGGCGACGGGGCCGGATCGGGATTCCGATCCGGCCCCGTCGCACGTCAGGCTCCGAGCTCGGCGCGGAGCGCGAGGCCCGCTCGTCGCATCACCTCGAGTACGCGATCGCGGGCGGGCGCACCGCGCTCCCAGTTGATCAGCACGGCGTACGCCAGCCGGCGCTCCGGTGACATCACCAGGCCGACGTCGGCGCGCACGGTGCTGATCGTGCCGGTCTTGTTCCACAGCCAGATGTCGCGGTCGAAGAGGTAGTGCGCGAGCGGATCGAGCCCGAACGCCGAGGCGACCATCGACAGGTCCATGCCGGCTCCGAGCCAGCGCTGCAGGGTGTCTCGGGATGAGGGGCTGAGATCCTCGCCGCGGGCGGTCCGCGTGACGAAGCGCACCATCTCCTCGGCGTTCGCGTGCGACAGCGTGCGCGGCGCGCCTGGCGGCAGCGGCCAGCGCACGACGTCGTCGAGTCCGGAGTGCGCGTAGCCGAGCTCGCGGGTGTGGGCCTGCACCGCATCCAGGCCGATGACCCGGCACAGGGTGTTCGTCGCGGCGTTGTCACTGGTCGCACCGATCAGAGCTGCGACGTCGTACAGCGACAGGGAGTCCTGCTGCAGCAGATACCAGATGCCGGAGTTGTCGAACTGCTCGACGGGACGACGGGTGACGCGGTCCTCCAGGCTCCGGTCCCCGCTCTCCGCCTCGGCCAGCAGGCGATGCAGCAGGAAGATCTTGCCCACGCTCGCGGTGTCGAGCACCCTGTCCGGCCGGTGCCGGAACAGCTCCGCCCCGGTGTCGACGTCTGCGGCGAGCGCCGACACGGCAAGCCCCGGGAACTCCTGCTCCAGTTCGTCGAACCCGATCGTCACAGCGGCACCCGCTCTCCGCGCGCGAACGCGCTCCACCGGCCGCGCCACGGCGACCCGCTCCCGGCGAGGAGGATCTCGTCGGCGGCGGTGTCGACCACCGCGGTCACGAAGGTCCAGATGTCCGCGGATCGTCCGAGGACTCCCGGTGTCCGCAGCGCCGCGAAGACCTCAGCCGCCGTCGCGGGCGACCCGCATCCACGCAGCACGCCGAGCCTGTTCCTGCTCTCCTGCAGCCACTCGTCGTCAGCGGGCACGGCGAGGCCGTCGGACGTGCCGTCGATCAGGCGCAGATGGTTCGTGTGCCGGTACGCCCCCGAGGTGTGCGCGGTGCGCCCCGCGGCGTTCTCGATCAGGTCGGCCCGCCCCGCGGCATCGGCCACGTCGAAGGCGAAGCCGCCGGCGCACGGCACCTCCGAGAGCGCGGCCCGCGCCGCCTCTCCGCTGTGCCGGCGCTGGGCGTGCCTGGCGACGAAGTGCCGGCCCGCGCCTTCGGTGTTCGCCGTGACCACAGGCACGTGATCCATACCGAACGCGAGTCCGGCGGTCGTCGTGACGAACGCGTTCGAGGGCAGCATCCCGGGGTACCAGACCGCCGTGATCGCAGGGTCGCCCTCGATGTCGAGCGTGACCAGTCGGATCTCGTCGTGCAGCTCGCCGTCGCCGTCCTCGTTGTGCCCCATCAGCACGCCGGAGTCCGTGGTCAGCGCCAGGTCGCTGCATCCGGTGCCGTCCCGGCCCAGGTCGCCGCGCAGGTTACGCGCCCACATGTCCCGCTCCGGGATGCCCGCGCCCTCGGCGATCCAGGCGAGCTCCTGCGACTCGACGGGAAGCAGCCGCTTCGTCGATGCGATGACGGCGTCCAGGCGCTCGGCGACGCCGTCGGCCCGGCGCACCTGCGCCTCCCAGGTGCCGCCCGGGAGGGTGCGGAACGCGCGGATCGCGTCGGCGTGCTCACAGCCGAGAGCACGCATGACCTCTTCCCGCCCACCGCGGAACACGCTCCAGGCGAGGCCGGACACGGGTTCGAGGTGGGCGATCTCCATCACATGTCCCTGAGGTCGGATGCCGGGGCTGAGGCCTCGCGCAGCGCGCGCTCGACCGTGGACTGCACGAGCGCGGAAAGATAGCCGCCGGGGTTCTCGACCCCGATGCCGCGCAACAGCCCGGTGGCCTGCCCGATGATCGAGCGGGAGAACTCGGATGCCGTGGCGATCGCCTCGGCGTACGCCGCACGATCCTCCTCGGCGACGACGACCGGCTCGCATCCGAGCTCCACGGCCAGCGCCTGCGCGATCGGCAGCACCGCCGCGGGCGCGGTGACCGCCGCGTACGACGCCTGCAGCTGACGCAGGTCGACGGTGGTTCCGGTGAACGAGATCGCCGGATGCACGGCGAGCGGGATCGCCCCGCGCTCTGCGGCCGGCCGCAGCACCTCGATGCCGTACTCGGGATCGGTGTGCAGCACGAGCTGGCCCAGCTGCCACCCCCCGGTCTCGGCGATGCCGGCGACGAGGCCGGGCAGCTGGTCGTGCGGCACCGCGAGCACGACCAGTTCACTGCGCCGAACGACCTCGGACGCCTCGAGCACCTCGACGCCGGGCAGCACCGCGGCCGCACGGTCGTCGTCCGACCCCGAGGTGATCCCGGTGATCGCGTGCCCGGCTCCGGCGAGCGCGGCACCGATCACGGGCCCCACCCGCCCCGCACCGATGATGCCGACACCGAGTCTTCCGTTCCGAGTCATCCGTCGATGCTAACGCCGTGGGTCACAGCATTCCCTCCTCGGTTCCGGTCTCACTCGTTGCGGGTGTGCGGGCAACCGGACCCGCAACGAGTGAGACCGGAGGATCAGTCGAGCGCGGCGTCGTCGCGCGCCCTGCCGGTCACGTGCGCGCGCAGCCGTTCGCCGATCGCGCGCATCGCGTCGATCACCGGGGCGCGCAGGTCGACCTCGCTGCCCTTCCAGTTCGCGGCCACGGCATACGCGACGGTCGCTGCGGGACCGGTGAGGTGCCCGGTGTCGATGCGCGCGAACGACGTGCTGCCCGTCTTGTGGCGCAGCACCATGTCCTGATACTCCGGCTCGACGTGCGCGAGCGGGTCGAGCAGCAGCGAGTCGGCGACCAGCGAGGTGTCGGCGTTCGCGGCGAGCCAGGTCAGCACCTGCTCGCTCACCTCGGGCGAGATGACGTCGCCCGCGCCCAGCCGGCGCATCACGTCGGCGAGCTCGGCACCGGTGCCGAACGACGGCGTCCACGGCAGATCCGGCGTGCGCTCGGAGCGGATGTAGTCGTGCAGCGCGGTGTCCGCATACCCGAGTGAGGGGGCGACCGCGCGCACCTCCTCCAGCCCGCACAGTGCGATCAGCGCGTTCGTCGCGAGGTTGTCGCTGAACGCGCCGACGAGCAGCGCCGCATCCCACACCGACACCCGCTGATCCCGCATCCGGTACAGGAGTCCTGAGTCCTCGACCACATGCGCCGCCGGGATCGGCACGATCTGATCGGCCGACAGCGATCCCTCGGCGAGACGCCGCGCCACCTCGATCAGCAGGAAGATCTTGCCGATGCTCGCGGTCTCGCACTGCTGGTCGGGGGTGTGCTCGGCGAGCACGGCGCCGGTTCCGGCGTCCACGACGCGGATCGACCAGGTGACCCGCTCATCCAGCTCGGGCAGTTCGATGGTCATCACAGTTCCTCTCCGACGACGAGCCGGATGCCGGACTCCCCGGCCTCCAGCGCACCGTCCACGTTCATCGGCACGCTCAGCGCGTTCGGATCGTGCCCGAAGCCCTGTTCCCAGAGCACCGGCTTGCCGAGCTCCGCGAAGTACTCGGTCATCAGCGCCTTCACCCCGTCGAGCTCGGCACAGTTGTGCCAGGAGCCGAGCACGATCGCGGATGCCGCGGCGATGCGCCCCGCGCGCACCAATGCGTTCAGGAATCCGTCCAGCCGGTAGAGCTCCTCGTCGATGTCCTCGAGGAACAGGATGCCGCCCGGTGCCACGGCCGCCTCCGGCGCGCCGAGCGCTCCGGCCAGCAGGGCGAGGTTGCCTCCGGTGAACCGGCCGGATGCTCGCCCCGGCACCATCGCCTCGGTGGCGGGGCCGACGATCTCCCGACCGCCCCACGGCTCGAACAGCCAGCGATGCACGTCGTCGCGCACGAACTCGGAGTCGCGGAACACGTCGTTGCCCGGCATCGGGCAGAACAGCGTCGGCACGTCGAGGTTCACCCGGAACGCCTCGTGCAGCGCGGTGATATCGGAAGATCCGGTGAGCAGCTTCGGCCGGCCGTCACGGCGCAGCGCCGCTCCGCGCATCAGATCCCAGTCGATCCCGTCCAGCAGCCGCATCGCCCCGTACCCGCCGCGCACGCAGACGACGGCCGCGGTGTCGGGGTCGAGCCAGGCGTCCACCAGGTCGTCGCGGCGTCCGGCATCCGGTCCTGCGAGGTACTTCGCCCGCGGATGCGGGTGCAGCACGTGCTCGCCGACGGTGACCTCGAGTCCCCAGCCGCGGTAGTACCCGACCGCACGCTCCAGGCTCTCGGCGTCGCCGAGGCCGGAGGGCGTGATGAAGTGCACCCGGTCGCCCGGCTGCAGCGGCGCCTCGGTCAGGTACGCATGCCGGTCAACGGCCAGGGCCGTGCCGCTCATACCCCGGTCCGCTCGATCGTCGGCGCCGCGGCGAGCAGGCGCTTGGTGTACTCGTGCTGCGGATCCAGCAGCACCTGCTCGGTGCTGCCGTACTCCACGATCTGCCCCTCCAGCATCACCGCGACGGTGTCGGCGATGTTCCACGCCAGCCCGAGGTCGTGCGTGATGACCAGGGCGCTCAGCCCCAGCCGGTCGCGCAGCGAGAGCAGCAGCGCGAGGATCTCGCCGCGCACCGAGGCATCCAGAGAGGCGACCGGCTCGTCGGCGACGAGCATCTGCGGGCCCAGCGCGAGTGCCCCGGCGATCACCGCGCGCTGACGCTGCCCGCCGGAGAGCTCCTGCGGGATCGCGGTCATGAACCTCTCCGGCGGCGTCAGCTCGGCATCCGTCAGGCTCTGCGCGACCCGCTCCGCCTCGTCGCCGGCGTAGCGCTGCACTCGGAGCCCCTCGGCGACGGACTCGTAGATGCTCAGCTTCGGGTTCAGCGCCGCCGTCGGATCCTGCAGCACCATCTGCACCTCGCTGCGGAAGGCCCGCAGGGCCTTGCCGCCGCGCGGCAG
>JAITUD010000299.1 GCA_031286555.1 Microbacterium sp.
TCCGGGTCCGCGGCGCCCACCGTCACGGTGACCGATCTGGGGGCCGGCGTGACCGCGTTCACACATGCGGCGGCCACCAGGGTGGGCGACACCGTGTACATCGCGTCACGGAACATCGATCCGATGCGGATCATCGGCTTCCACATCCCGAGCGGAACCGTCACGAGCGTGACGGAGGCGCCGGGCATCAGCACCCAGCTGCTCGTTCCCGATGCGGACGGGCGCTACCTCGACGCCGCGATCCGCCAGTACGACTCTGCTCCCGGGCCGGGACTCATCCGACTCGACCTCAGCCGGCCAAGATCGCCCAAGGAGGATCTGCACGATATCCCCGCCCTCGACCCCTACGCTCTGGCCGTCTCGCCGGATGGAGTGCTGTACTTCGGCGGACGGGAGATGAGCAAGGACCTCCGTCCGCGTCTGCGGCGCTACGACACCTCCACCGGCGTCCTCGACGAGGTCGCGATCCCCGATCCGGATGCGACGATGATCCGTGCACTCGCCGCCACGGCCGACGAGGTGTACATCGGCACCGGCAGCGTGCTCAACGCGCTGCCGACCAGCAGCAAGGCCGGCCTGTGGGTGATGGACAGGGCGACGAACAGCGTTCGCTCGATCCTTCCGCCGGAGTTCGCGGGTGGGGTCGAGGTGCGCGACATCGTCGTCGTGGACGAGAACACGCTGTGCGCCGCCGGCGTCACGCCGCAGGGCGCCGCGCTCGCCTTCATCGACAGGGCCGACCCGTCGTCGTACACGCTCGCGTACTCCGGGCGGGGAGGATCCGCGAAGAACCTCGTGCACGCCGACGGGAGGTTCTACGCACTGCTCGCCGGCATCCGCGAGTACGACCCGGCCACCGGCGCGTTCCGCGACCTCACCCCCAAGGATGTCGAACTCGGCGAACTGTGGGGCCTCTTCGTCCGCGACGGGAAGCTGTGGACCGTGTCGGCGTTCGCGCTCGCCGTCGAGATCGACCTCGCGTCCGGTGAGCACGTGCTGCACGACCTCATCGAGGCCGGTGCTCCTGCCGATGCACTCCTGGCGATGTCGGTGGCGGCCGGCGCGGGCGGCGTCTACGTGGGCGGTACGAACGCCGTCACCCGCCGCGACATGTCCACCGGCGAGGTCACCCGCCTCTATGCGGGCTCCGAGGCGAAGGACATCGCGGTCGTGGACGGCGTCGCCTACTTCGGGCAGTACAGCGGCGTCGGCATCCTGCGGCATGACCCGGCCGCGGACGGACGCTGGCCGCGTCTGGTGGAGAAGTTCCCGGCGGGGCAGAACCGTCCGCACCAGGTCGTCTGGGACGACGTGAACGGACTGCTGCTGCTCGGTCTGCAGAACGACACCCAGGGCGGCGGGAGCCTGCTCGCATACGACCCTGTCGCCGATGCCCTGACCGCGGCGATCAACCCGATCGACACCAGGCAGATGGTGCGTTCGGTGGCGACTCACGAGGGAGTCGCGTATCTCGGAGGCGATGTCACCGGCGGCCGCGGGGTGGTCGTCGCGTGGAACCCGGTCACCCGGTCCGAGCTGTGGCGCGTCGACCCGCTCGAGGACGCGGCCGGCGTCACAGGTCTCGCGGTGCGCGGGAACCACCTCTACGTGATGGGGTACCGCGGCGAGCTCGCCGTGCTCGACCTGACCACTCGCACGGTCGTGCACCGGTCGCGGCACCGCGATGCGGTGCCGACCTACGGCACCCTGCTGGTGAGCCGGGGGATGGTCTACGGCACCTCCAGCGCCGAGTTCTTCCGCTTCGACCCGAAGACCTTCACCCGCACCGACCTGGCGACGCTGAACGGCGAGTGGTACGGCATCCCGCGGTCCGCGGTGGACGAGAACGAGGACTTCTACGCCGTCCGCGGCCGAAACCTGGTGCGGATCCGCGTCAGCCAGCGCTGAGGCGTCTCACAGTCGGGCGGCAGCCTCGCTCAGCACACCGCGCAGGATGCTGCCGATCTCGCGGAACTCCGCGGGGCCGATGGTCAGCGGTGGCGCGAGCTGGATGACGGGGTCGCCGCGGTCGTCGGCGCGGCAGTACAGTCCGGCCTCGTACAGCGCGGGGGAGAGGAAGCCGCGCAGCAGCCGCTCGGACTCCTCGTCGTCGAAGGTCTCCTTGGTCGCCTTGTCCTTGACCAGTTCGATGCCGAAGAAGTAGCCGTCGCCGCGCACGTCGCCGACGATCGGAAGGTCGAGCAGGGTCTCCAGCTCGGCGCGGAACAGCGGCGAGTTCTGCACGACGTGCTCGTTCAGTCCCTCCTCCTCGAACAGGTCGAGGTTCTCCAGCGCGACGGCCGCCGAGACCGGATGCCCGCCGAAGGTGTAGCCGTGCGGGAACATCGCGTCGCCGCCGGCGAACGGCTCGTGGATGCGGTCACTGATGATCGTCGCCCCGATCGGCGCGTATCCGCTGGTCATCGCCTTCGCGCAGGTGATCATGTCGGGCACGTAGCCGAGGCGCTCGCAGGCGAACATCGATCCGAGCCGGCCGAACGCGCAGATCACCTCGTCCGAGACGAGCAGCACGTCGTGCCGGTCGCAGATCTCGCGCACCCGCGCGAAGTAGCCGGGCGGGGGAGGGAAGCATCCGCCGGAGTTCTGCACCGGCTCGAGGAAGACCGCCGCGACGGTGTCGGCGCCCTCGAACAGGATCGCCTCCTCGATGCGGTCGGCCGCCCAGCGCCCGAACAGTTCGAGGTCGTCGGAGGGCGCACCCATCTCGGCGGCGCGGTAGAAGTTCGTGTTCGGCACCCGCAGCCCGCCGGGCGTGACCGGCTCGAACATCGCCTTCATGGCCGGGATGCCGGTGACGGCGAGCGCGCCCTGGGTAGTGCCGTGGTAGGCGATCGAGCGGGAGATCACCTTGTGCTTGCCCGGCTTGCCCTGCGTCTTCCAGTAGTGCTTGGCGAGCTTGAAGGCGGTCTCGACCGCCTCGCCGCCGCCGGAGGAGAAGAACACCCGGTTCAGGTCACCAGGGGCGTAGCCGGCCAGCCGGTCGGCCAGCTCGATCGCTGCCGGGTGCGCGTACGACCAGAGCGGGAAGAATGCCAGCTCCTCGGCCTGCTTCGCGGCGGCCTCGGCCAGCCGGCGCCGGCCGTGGCCGGCGTTGACCACGAAGAGGCCCGCCAGACCGTCGATGTACTTCCGCCCCTCGGCATCCCAGATGTGGTGTCCCTCGCCTCGGGTGATGATGGGCACCTCGGGCAGAGTGGACTGCCGGGAGAAGTGCATCCAGAGGTGGTCGCTCGCGCTCTCGCGCAAGCGCTGGGCGTCGTAGGTCGTTCCGGTCATCGGGTCCCCCAGTTGTAGAGCTGCTTGTGCAGGCGGGCGTAGACGAAGGTGTCGGTGGACAGCACCCCGGGGATGCTGCGGATGCGGCGGGCGAGCAGTTCGAGCAGATCCTCGTCGCTCTCGCAGACGACCTCTGCGAGCACGTCGAAGCCGCCGAGCGTGACGACGACGTAGTCGATCTCGGCGATCTCTGCGAGGGCGGTGGCGACGACCTCGGGGTCTCCGCTGACTCTGATGCCGATCATGGCCTGCCGGAGGAAGCCGAGCTGCAGGGGATCCGTGACCGCGACGATCTGCATCACGCCGGACTCCGTCAGGCGCTGCACGCGCTGGCGGACGGCGGCCTCGCTGAGCCCGACCTCGCGGCCGATGTCGGCGTAGGCACGCCGGCCGTCCTCCTGGAGCAACTCGATGATGGTCTTCGACACGTCGTCGAGTACTGCGTGCTTCTGCTTCGAGGCCATGTGCTGATCCTGACACTCCAAGAAGGCTCTGGCAACAGAATCCGTCGGATTTAATGCTGAGAACGACTGATCTCGTTGATCTGCCGTAGCATGAACCCATGCTGACAACGGTGTTGCGCAACGTGATCGCGGGTCGCGCCGCGGAGGTCCCCACCGAGGCGACCATGGATCTGATCGACCCGACGACCGAGGAGGTCTACGGCCGGGCTCCCATCTCCGGCGCTGCGGAGGTCGACGCCGCCTACGCGGCAGCCGACGGGGCCTTCGTCCAGTGGCGCGACGCCACCCCGGCCGATCGGCAGCTCGCGCTGTTCCGCATCGCCGAGGAGATGAAGGAGCGCGCCGAGGAATTCGCGGACCTCGAGTCGCAGGACACCGGCAAGCCCCGCGCCACACTGGTCGCGGACGAGATCGACCAGTCCGTCGACCAGCTGCGCTTCTTCGCCGGCGCCGCGCGGAGCCTCGAGGGGCGCGCAGCGGGGGAGTACCTCGCCGGGCACACCTCTTATGTGCGCCGCGAGCCGGTCGGCGTGATCGGACAGGTCACGCCCTGGAACTACCCGCTGAACATGGCGGTCTGGAAGATCGGCCCCGCGCTCGCCGCCGGCAACGCCGTCGTGCTCAAGCCCGCCGAGACCACGCCGCAGAGCACGCTGCTGCTGGCAGAGGTGGTCGCGAACCACACACCAGAAGGCCTGTTCAACGTCGTGCTCGGCGACCGCGAAACCGGACGGATGCTGGTGGAGCACCCCCGCGCCGACATGGTCGCGATCACCGGCTCGGTGCGCGCCGGCATGGAGGTCGCCAAGTCCGCGGCATCCGATCTCAAGCGCGTGCACCTCGAGCTCGGCGGCAAGGCACCGGCCGTGGTCTTCCCCGACGCCAACCTCGAGAAGGCAGTGGAGGGCATCGTCACCGGCGCATACTTCAACGCCGGCCAGGACTGCACCGCCGCCACCCGCGTGATCGTGCACGAGAGCATCCACGACGAGTTCGTCGCGGCGCTGCGCACCCGCACCCGCACGCACGCCCGCACCGGCGGTCCGCATGAGGACGGCATCCTCTACGGCGCGGTGAACAGCCGCGCCCAGCTCGACGGCGTCTCCGGCTTCCTCGAGCGCCGGCCCGCCCACATTCGCGTCGAGACCGGCGGCGCGCGCCAGGGCGACCGCGGCTACTTCTGGGAGGCGACCGTCCTCTCGGGCGTCCGCCAGGACGACGAGGTCGTGCAGCGCGAGATCTTCGGGCCGGTGCTCACCGTGCAGTCCTTCTCGGACGCCGACCAGGCGCTGGCCTTCGCCAACGGCGTGCCGTTCGCGCTCGCCGCCTCGGTCTGGACCCGCGACCACGCGACCGCGATGCGGTTCACCCGTGACCTCGACTTCGGATGCGTGTGGGTGAACACCCACATCCCGTTCGTGTCGGACATGCCGCACGGCGGATTCAAGCACTCCGGCTACGGCAAGGATCTCTCGCAGTACGGCTTCGACGACTACACGCGCCTGAAGCACGTGATGTCGGCGCTGGAGGTCTGACACCACCGCGGTTCACACGGTCGGGATACTCAGCGTCTCGGTGTCGGGGTACGGGCTGGGGTCGCGGTGCCGCAGGTCGGGGAACGCCTTGACGAACACCACCGCGACGATGACGCCGGCGATCGCGAACAGCGCCGCCGCGAGGTACGCGCCCTGGGGGCCGCCGTGGTCGATGAGGAAGCCGGCGACGGCGGAGCCCGCCGCGGCGCCGATCAGCTGCCCGGTGCCCGCCCAGCCGAACGCCTCGGCGGTCTCGGAGAACTTCACGCTCGCGGTGGTGATCGCGAACAGCACCGCGAGAGCCGGGGCGATGCCGATGCCGGCGGCGAACAGCGTGCCGCCGAGCCAGAACACGTTCAGCGACACCATGGTCAGCACCAGGCCGACGGCGACGATGGTGAGGCGCCGGGCCATCGCCCATGGCCCGATCGGGATGTGTCCGAGGCCCAGCCCGCCGACCAGGCTGCCCACCGAGAACACCGCGAGCACGAGCCCCGCCTCGAGACCACCGTGGCCGAACGTCGACACCACGCCGACCTCCACGGCCGAGCAGGCGCCGATCAGCAGGAAGCCGATGACGGTCGCGAGCAGCACCGGCGGCTTGAGCACCACTCGACCGAACGCGCGGCGGCTGCGCGGGATGCGCACCCTGCCGACCTCGGGGGAGAGGATGAACCACGCGCCGCCGCCGACGAGGATGGTCGCGACCAGCAGCAGACCCTGCACCGTGCCGATTCCGGTGGAGACGAGGGTGATCACGACCGGTGCCACGATCCAGATGATCTCCTGCAGCGAGGCATCCAGCGAGAACAGCGGCGTCAGCTGGGAGGAGTTCACCAGCTTGGGATAGATGGTGCGCACGGCCGACTGCACCGGCGGAGTGGAGAGCCCGGCGACCATGCCGAGCGCCATGTAGCCCGGCAGGTTCAGCGGCAGCAGTGCGAGACCGAGCACCGAGAGCACGCAGACGGCCAGGGTCAGGGAGAGCACCCGCCGCATTCCCCAGGCGCCCATCCAGCGGCTCGTCACGGGGCCGGCGATCGCCTGGCCGACGGATGTCGCGGCGAGCACGAGTCCGGCCTCGCCGTACGATCCGGTCTGCTGCTCGACGTGCATGAGGATCGCAAGGCTCATCATGCCGTTGGGGAAGCGCGCCACCAGCTGCGCGGCGATCATGCGCGCGACGCCGGGCGTGCGAAGAAGGTCCCGATATCCCGCCACGAGCCAACGATATCCGACACGCCGCGACACGCCGGAGCGTCCTGTCCACAGAAAATCGGATGTCGGTGGCCCGGCGTAGCGTCCGGTCTGTGGATGGATTCCGATCCGGCCTCCGCGACCCGCAGGATCTCGCGGCTCGAGGCAGCCCGGGAAGGCTTTCGAACTGTGGATGGATGCGTGGAGAACCTGTGTCGAACCCGTGGAGAACGGTGGAAAACTACAGAGATGTAACTACTAGCCCTTGTGGTCGCACCCAATGTCCGTACCCATATGTAGTATTGAAGTCCCGGCGGGGGGTCTGCCGGGAAGTAACGTTTTGAGGGGAAGAGATGTCGATCACCGTCTACACCAAGCCTTCGTGCGTGCAGTGCAACGCCACCTATCGCGCGCTCGATGCCAAGGGCATCGAATACGAGGTCCACGACCTCTCCGCCGACGCCGACGCTCTCGAGCAGGTCAAGGCCCTGGGGTACCTGCAGGCACCGGTCGTCGTCACCGACGAGGACCACTGGTCGGGCTTCCGTCCCGACAAGATCGACGAGCTGGCATCCCGCCTGGCGTGATGTGACGATCATGAGCGCCGTCGCTACCGCCGCGCCGCTCCTGATCTACTTCTCGAGCGTCTCGGGGAACACCGCCCGCTTCATCGACAAGCTGGGCCTCCCCGCTCGCCGCATCCCGCTGCACCGACAGGACGAACCGCTCGTCATCGACGAGCCGTTCGTCCTGGTCACCCCCACCTACGGGGGCGGGCAGGGGAGCGGCGAGGAGAAGGGCGCCGTCCCGAAGCAGGTCATCCGGTTCCTCAACGATGAGCGCAACCGCAGCCTGATCAGGGGAGTGATCTCCGCGGGCAACACGAATTTCGGCGAGTCGTTCTGTCTCGCAGGCGAAATCATCAGCCGGAAGTGCCGCGTGCCGCACTTGTACCGGTTCGAACTCTTCGGCACGCAGGACGACGTCGATCGCGTGAGCGACGGATTGGAACGATGGTGGACAGCACAGTGACCGAGACGGTGGCGTTCAAGACGAACCCGGCATACGAGGGGCTCGACTATCACGCCCTCAACGCCATGCTGAACCTGTACGACGCGAACGGGCAGATCCAGTTCGACGCCGACAAGCGCGCGGCGCGGGAGTACTTCCTGCAGCACGTGAACCAGAACACGGTGTTCTTCCACTCCCTCAAGGAGCGCCTGGACTACCTGGTCGAGAAGGAGTACTACGAGCCCTCGGTCATCGAGAAGTACTCGTTCGACTTCATCACGAAGCTCAACGAGTTCGCCTACGGCAAGAAGTTCCGCTTCGAGACCTTCCTCGGCGCGTTCAAGTACTACACCAGCTACACGCTGAAGACCTTCGACGGCAAGCGCTACCTCGAGCGCTTCGAGGACCGCGTCGTGATGACCGCCCTCGCGCTCGCGGACGGCGACGAGGAGCTCGCGACCTCACTGGTCGACGAGATCATCTCCGGCCGTTTCCAGCCGGCCACCCCGACCTTCCTCAACGCGGGCAAGGCGCAGCGCGGCGAACTCGTCAGCTGCTTCCTGCTGCGCATCGAGGACAACATGGAGTCGATCGCCCGCGGCATCAACTCCGCTCTGCAGCTGTCCAAGCGCGGCGGCGGCGTGGCGCTGCTGCTCAGCAACATCCGTGAGTCGGGTGCGCCGATCAAGCAGATCGAGAACCAGTCCTCGGGCATCATCCCCGTCATGAAGCTGCTCGAAGACAGCTTCAGCTACGCCAACCAGCTGGGCGCGCGTC
>JAITUD010000308.1 GCA_031286555.1 Microbacterium sp.
TACGTCGCCGTCAGCATCGACGGATTCATCGCCGGCCCCGAGGGAGAGTTCGACTTCTTCCTGGCGGAGGGCGACCACCGAGACGCGATCAACGAGCGCTTCAACCAGACCATCCCCACTCAGATCAACGAGGCCCTCGGCATCCCCACGGACGGCGACCTCTTCGACACGGTGCTGATGGGCTGGAACACCTACGCGATCGGGCTGCCCATGCTGCCCAGCCCGTACAACCACCTGCGGCAGGTGGTCTTCACCGGCCGCTCGCCCGAGCCGGTCGAGGGAGTGGAGTTCACCGATCGCGACCCGGTCGAGGTCGTGCGCGAGCTGAAGGCCGAGCCGGGCAAGGGGATCTGGCTGTGCGGCGGGGCGGCGCTCGCCGCAACCCTCGCCGACGAGATCGACCGCCTCGTGCTGAAGATCAATCCCGTGATCATCGGGAACGGCATCCCGCTGTTCGGCGAGCGCGGCTTCTCGCCGCGCGCTCTCGCGCGCACCGCGACCACGGCCTTCGACTCGGGAGTCGTGCTCGCCGAGTACGAGCGCGCCGCCTGACGGCGTCCTCAGGGATGCCTTTCGGTGCCTCGCGGGCAGGGAAGCCGCGAAAGGCATCCCTGCGGGGCGCCGATTCGGAGGTCGGGGTGCTCCGCGAGCGGCGCGGCACGGAAGAGCATCCCTGAGCGGACGGCGTCAGGCCGGCGGCAGTCGCAGCACCTGTGACTCGCCGCCGGTCACGTCATCGGCGATGCGCAGGCTGCGGGCGAGATCATCGAGCGCGCCCTCGAGCGTGCCGAACCGCTCGCGGTCGCCGCACACCGCGTTCAGCGTGATCAGGTGCGTGCCCGTGTCCCACGTGTAAGTCGCGAACGGGGGAGTGCCCGGCGTCTGCGGCAGCGGCATCATCAGCTTCTCGCCCACGCCCAGCGGGGTGGCGAAGCTCACCGTGTCGTCGTACTCCATCGGCATCATCGCTCGCGCCGTGCGCAGCTGCGGCGTCAGTTCTTGCGTCGTCGCGATCGCGACCACGAGATCGGGGTCGGCCTTCCAGGTCCACGCCAGCACGCGGCCGTCGGCCTTGCGCATCGCGAACGGCGCAGCCTGGCTGGCCAGCCAGGAGCCGAACGCCGAGCCGCGGCGAGCCTCGCCGCCCAGGGCCGAACCGGCCTGCCCCAGCAGCATCCGGATGGCGGCCTTGCGGTGCTTTCGTCCCTTCCAGCCCAGCGAGCCGGTGACAGGGATCCAGAGGTCGGGATCGGCGGAGGAGACGAGGCGCATGACAAGAGGGTAGAGGATGCTGCTCGGTGCGGGCTCCGAGGGCATCACAGTGCGCTCGGGTAGAGTTGCCAGCGCCCGACCGGGCATTCTCCGGCCACTGGGAGCAGTACTCCGTGACATCCGAAGCCCGCCCGCTGACCATCCTCATCGGCTGCGACACGTTCTACCCCGACATCAACGGGGCCGCCCGCTTCGCCGAGCGGCTCGCCGCCGGCCTCGTCGAACGAGGGCACGACGTGCACGTCGTCGCGCCGAACACGAAGTACCGCCGCTCCGAGACCCACACCGAGGTCATCGAGGGGCAGCCCCTGACCATGCACCGGCTGCCGTCGGTGCGCTGGCTGCCGCACGACTGGCTGCGGTTCGTCTGGCCGTGGCGCTCGAAGCACTACGCCCGCAAGGTGCTCACCGAGGTGCAGCCCGACGTGGTGCACATCCAGTCGCACATCGTGATCGGCCGCGGCCTGGCCCGCATCGCCCGCCAGCGCGGCATCCCGATCGTCGCGACCAACCACGTCATGGCCGAGAACATCCTCGACCACACCTCGATGCCCGACTTCGTCAACGCCCCGATCCTGAAGCTGGCCTGGGACGACGCCGACCGCACGCTGCACATGGCGCGCGCTGTCACGACTCCCACACGCAAGGCCGCGGACTTCCTCGAGAAGACGATCGACATCACCGGCGTCGTGCCGGTCTCGTGCGGCATCGATCGCCGCAACTACACGCCTGTCATCGCCCCGCGGGAGAAGAACCGGCTGCTGTTCGTCGGTCGGCTCACCGGCGAGAAGCAGGTCGATGTCGTGCTGAAGGCCATGACCAAGCTCGACCCGGCGCTGGACGTGCACTTCGACATCGCCGGTGGCGGCGACCAGCGCAAGAACCTGGAGCACCTCGCCGCTCAGCTCGGGCTGACCGACCGGGTCACCTTCCACGGCCGGGTCACCGACGAGGAGCTGCGTGACCTCTACTCCCGGGCATCCGTCTTCGTGATCGCGTCGATCGCCGAACTGCAGTCGATCGTCACGATGGAGGCGATGGCCTCGGCCCTGCCGGTGGTCGGAGCGGATGCCGTGGCGCTGCCGCACCTGGTGCACGACGGCGAGAACGGCTTCCTGTTCGAACCGGGGAACGTCGACGACCTCGCCGACAGGATCACCCGCGTGCTGACCGCTTCTCCCGCCGAGTACGAGCGGATGCAGCGCGCGTCGCTGGACGGCGTCGCCGTGCACGACATCAACCGCACCCTGGACACCTTCGAGGCGCTCTACCGCGACGAGCCGCTTCCGGAGTGAGGGGCCCTCGCCTCCCCGGTCGCCCCGCGAGGAGCGCCAGCGACGAGACGAAACGCGCTGCGTCCGCCAGGTGCGTCACGACGTTTCGTCTCGCTCGTTCCTCGGCTCGCGGG
This sequence comes from Microbacterium sp., assembly GCA_031286555.1. Taxonomy (GTDB): domain Bacteria; phylum Actinomycetota; class Actinomycetes; order Actinomycetales; family Microbacteriaceae; genus Microbacterium. The sequence continues at coordinate 2,681 of JAITUD010000308.1, forward strand.
GCGGCCGGTGATCGGAACGCGAACGGGGCGGGAGGACCGAAGTCCTCCCGCCCCGTTTCGGCGCCGGATCCGAGTTACTCGCGGGCGAGCGCGGCGAGCGCCTCGAGCTCGAGGTCGAGGTACTGCTCCTCGCTGACGTCGATGCCCACGCCGAGCAGCTTGCCACCTGTGAAGGGGAAGCCGTCGGTGTACTGTCCGCTGACCGCGTCACCGCTGTCGTAGCCGATGCACAGTCCGTCGCCGGCCAGCGTGAACTTGCCGACCTGCGCGCGCATCGGGCCCGAGGCCACGGCCTGGTCGTCGACGTAGAGCGTCGCCGTGCCGATCGACTCGCCGTGCTCGCCCGCGCTCTCGCGCACGAACTCCACGCCCAGCGCGTGCTTGCCCGGCGTCAGCGCGCCCGACGTGAACGTCTGCTCCGGCGGGATGCCGAGGAAGTTGTACACGTAGTTCAGCTTGTTGTCCTTGATGAACAGCGCGTGGCCGCCGAAGCGGGAGCCGTGCGCGAACAGCACGCCCTCGGC
>JAITUD010000351.1 GCA_031286555.1 Microbacterium sp.
ACCTGCGACCAGCCGTGGATGAAGTAGCGCCAGCCGTCGATGACGTGCAGGGCCCGCTCCTGCTCCTGAGCGCGCGCCTGGTGCAGGAACTCGAGCGACCCGCGGTAGTTGAACTCCCAGACGTACGCGCCCTCGGGGAACACCACGGCGTCGGTGAGCGGCGAACCGGGGCGGTCCTTGCCGAGGCCGGTCGCGTTGACGATCACGGAGCCGGCCGGTGCCGCGGCGACGATCGCGTCGGCATCCTCCGGCGACGGAGTGACGACGTATTCGATGAGACTCTCGGGCGTGCCGTGCTGACGGTGCACCTCGCGCAGGTGGTCCAGCTTGTCCTGGCTGCGCGCGGTGACGATCACCCGCGAGGGAGCGTCCTCGCGCTCGGCGAGAGCCCAGCTGAGCGCGGTGCCCGATCCCCCTGCGCCGAGGATCACGACCTGCGCGCCGGTGCGCGAGAAGTGATCGGCGGGCAGGAAGTCGTTCAGCGCCAGGTCGACGGTGATCGGATCCTTGGCGCGGCCGATGAGGCGGTCGCCCTGCTTGGCGATCGACGAGATCTCCGAGCACGAGACCGCGAACGGATCGAGGTCGTCGAAGAGGTCGGATGCCGCGGTGTAGACGTTCATCTTGTGCGTGGTGACCAGCGCACCGCGATGGTGCGGGTCGTCGCGGATCTGCTCGACCATCGCGCGGTACTTCGCGGGCTCGGCGTCCATCGGCAGGTCGTGGCCGATGAGGGTGCGCGTCGGCAGACCGAGGATGTCGGCCCAGAGCGGGAACACCTTCATGATCGACGAGGAGCCGGTGGTCACGCCGACGAAGCCCATGTAGTTGTCTGCGGTGGTCATGCGTTGCTCCTCACGGGGTGGGCGGGCTCATCGCCGCGCAGCACGGAGAGGACGTCGTCGAGCGACATCCGGCCCATGTTGTCGACGGCCTGCGTGGTCTGGGCACCGAGGTGCGGGGTGACGATCACCCGGTCGGCGAGGTCGGCGGCGAGCAGCGGGCTCGCGCTCGCGGCGGTGTCGCCGTCGAGGGTGTCGGCGGCATAGCCGGAGAGGATGCCGTCGCGCAGTGCGCGGGCGATCTCCTGCTCGTCGACCAGGTCGGGGCGGGCGGTGTTCACCAGCACGGTGCCGGGGCGGATGCCGGCGATCCGTTCCGCGTCGACGAGGCGCTGCCCGCCGGGAGCGTGCAGCGTGACCACGTCGGCGGTGCGGAACAGCTCGTCGAGCTCCATCGGCTCCGCACCGGCGGCGCGGACGGCGTCGTCGGACAGGAACGGGTCTGCGGCGAGGACCCTGCTGCCGAAGCCGCCCACCCGCTTGGCGACGCCCTGTCCGATCCGGCCGAAGCCGACGATGCCGACCGTCGCGGCGCCCAGCTCCCGCCCCCGGCGCACGCCCCAGTCGCCGCCGCGGACGCGGCGGTCGCCGTCGGCGATGTGCCGCAGCGCGGCGAGCATCAGCCCCACCGCGTGGTCGGCCACGGCATCGGCGTTCGCCCCCGGAGTGTTCGTCACCGGGATGCCGCGGGCCGCGGCCGCGGTGAGGTCGACCGCCTCGGTGCCGACGCCGTAGCGGGCGACGACCTTCAGCTTCGGCGCCGCAGCCAGGTGCGCGTCCGTGACGGGGCCGGTGCCGGCGATCCATGCGTCAGACCCGTGCAGCAGCGACCGCAGTTGCTCGAGGTCGTGGTGCGCGGGTCCGCGCAGGATGCGGTGACCGGCCGTCTGCGCGCGCGCGACGAGGTCGAGGTCGCCGTCCGAGAACGAACGGCTGGTGACGAGGATGACGCCCATCAGCGGGACCCTTCTGCGAGGAGGGCCGGCACGGATGCACGGCCGAGGAACGGAAGCACGGGCGGATGCGCGACCCGGGTCACCGCGGGGCTCCTGCGAACCAGGGCGCAAGGGCCGCGTAGGCCGCGGTGAAGCGGTCGTGGCGCTGCGCGTACACGGCGTGGCGGTCGGGGTCGGGAGTGAACTCGGCCGTGACCTCGCTCAGGGCGCGGGCTGCGGAGAAGTCGGCCAGACCGAGTCCGACGGCTGCGGTGACCGCCGCTCCGAGACTGTTCGCCTCCTCGACGATGGTGCGCCGGCGCACCGGCACGCCCCAGACGTCGGCGAGGATGCCGAGCCACGCGTCGCTCTGCGCGCCGCCGCCGACGGCGTCGATGCGATCGATCACCGCTCCGGACTCGCGGAACGCCTGGATGCAGGTGAGCAGATTGAACGCCACGCCCTCGAGCACGGCACGGGTCAGGTGCGCGCGGGTGTGGTGGCGTCCGATGCCGACGAAGGCGCCACGGGCGTCCGGGTCCCAGAGCGGGGCGCGCTCGCCGAGCAGGTACGGCAGGAAGTAGAGGTCCTCGGTGTCCAGGCCGCCTGCGGCCTCGGCGGTGAGGGCGGCCGTGTCGGGGCGGGACGGGTCGGGCGAGAGGACCTCGGAGATCCACTGCACCGATGCTCCGCCGGCCTGCATGGTGGCGGTCGGCACGAACGAACCAGGCACCACATTGTCGAACGTGAAGGTCCGCATCCCGGGATCGTGCAGCGGAGCATCCGCCGCGAACGAGATCCAGGAGGACGTGCCGAGGCAGACGTAGGCGCCGTCCTCGGGGGCGACCACGCCGGACCCGACAGCGGCGAGCGGGCCGTCGCCGCCGCCCATCACGACGCGGACGCCGGCATGCAGTCCCAGGTCCGCGGCCGCGGCATCCGTCAGCGCGCCGGCGATCGCGGTGGACTCGAGGATCTCGGGGAACAGCGCCGGATCCAGCCGGGCTGCGGCCAGCACCTCCTCCGACCAGGTGCCGGTGCGCTGGTCGAAGGCGTTCGTGCCGGAGGCGTCGGAGCGGTCTGTGGCGAGCCGGCCGGTGAGGCGCAGCACGATGTAGTCCTTGGCGACGCACACGCGGCGCACGCGGGCCCAGACGTCGGGCTCGTTGTCGCGCACCCACATGATCTTCTCGACGGAGTAGGTGGGGTTCAGTCGGTGCCCGAGGATCTCGTAGGCGTGCTCGGCGCCGAGCGCCGACTCGAGCTCGCGCTGCTGGGCGCCGGAGCGGGTGTCCGCCCAGATGATGGCGTCGCGGACGGGCTCGCCGTCCGCACCGAGCAGCACCGCGCCCATCATCTGACCGCTGACGACCAGGCCCTGCACGTCTGTGGGCGCGGTGCCGGTACGGACGATGAGATCGCGGGTGGCGGCGACGACGGCGTTCCACCAGTCGTGCGGGTCCTGCTCGGCGATTCCGCCGGCGGCGAAGTGCGCCGGGTAGGGCACTGTGACGGATGCCACGAGGCGGCCGTCGTCGTGGTGCAGGGACGCCTTGTTGCCGGTCGTCCCCAGGTCGTGCGCGATGATCACAGTCCGTGCCCGTCGTCAGAGGTAGGTGAGAAGTGCTTCGGAGTATATCCTGTAATTACAAGTTACCAGGAGGGTCATTCGTGAGCATTCATCCGGACATCCCCGTTCTTCTCGACGTGTCCACGACGGGCGGGATCGAGGGGCGCAGCCGTCGCTACGAGAAGTTCCAGGGCGACATGGCCGGCGTCTACCGCGACGACACCGCCTGGCAGACCGCGGTCGCCGAGCGCGGCTCGGACGAGCTCGTGTACTGGGTCGACGACCACCGGTACCAGGAGGGCCCCGGCGCGCTCATCGTCGGCACCAGCACCCTCCTGCCCGGACGGATCGGAGACGAGTTCGCGGTCACCCGCGGCCACATCCACGCCGTCTCCGACCGCGCCGAGCTGTACTACTGCCTGAGCGGGCGCGGCGTCATGCTGCTGGAGACCCTGGACGGGCAGTCCTCCGCCATCGAGCTCACGCCGGGCCAGGCCGTGAACGTGCCGGGCCACTGGATCCACCGCAGCGTCAACGTCGGCGACGAGCCGTTCGTCACGCTGTTCTGCTACGCCGCGGATGCCGGACAGGACTACGGCGTCATCTCGGATGCCGGCGGCATGAAGAACCTCGTGGTGGCCGACGGCCCGGGCTGGAGGCTGGTGCCCAACCCCGAACACACCGGATATCGCGCGGCGGAGGCCTGATGCCTGCGCCCACCATCCTGCACGCGACCTTCACCGCGCGTCCCGGAGCAGGCGACCGCGTCGCCGCCCTGCTGCGCGACTTCGCCGAGGCGGTGCGCGCCGAGCCCGGATGCGACGTCTTCGACGCCACCCGGCTGGTCGACGCCCCTGACCGCTTCTTCGTGTACGAGGAGTACCGCGACGAGGCATCCTTCCAGGCGCACCTCGCGAACCCCGCCGGCAGCCCCGTCAACGCCGCACTGCAGGAGCTGATCGTCGAGCCGCATTCGCAGCTGACGTTCCTGCAGCGCGTCTGACGCCGCCCGCTGGCAGGTCTCGCACCTGCCCGCAACGGAAAGAGGTCCCTCGCCCGAAGGC
>JAITUD010000423.1 GCA_031286555.1 Microbacterium sp.
GCCGAGGAGATCGAGCCGCACGCCGCGGGCTTCGAGGTCATCACCGAGGCCACCGACCTGGTCGCCGTGCGCTCCGCACTGCAGGAGGCCGGCATCGACTACGAGTCGGCCGACGTCGAGTTCGTGCCGAACCTCAAGGTCGAGATCGACGCCGACGCGGCGCGCAAGATCTTCCGCCTCATCGACGCCCTCGAGGACAGCGACGACGTGCAGAACGTCTTCAGCAACTTCGATCTCCCCGCCGACGTGCAGGCGGAGCTCGAGAACGATGAGGAGTGACCTGACCGACGCTGGTCGACTGAACCCCCGGGCGCGCCTGCGTCCGGGGGTCTTCGTCATAACTAGCCTGGGGGAGTGACCTCCCTGCGCGTGCTCGGCATCGACCCCGGCCTCACCCGGTGCGGCGTCGGCGTCGTCGAGGTGGACCGTGCGCGCCGGGGCACGCTGGTGCACGTCGGCGTGATCCGCACGCCGATCGACGCGCCGATCGGCGAACGACTCGCCGCCGTCGCCGCAGGCATCCGCGAGGTGCTCGAGACGCACCGGCCGGATGCTGTCGCCGTGGAGCGCGTGTTCGCGCAGCAGAACAGCCACACCGTGATGGGCACGGCGCAGGCGAGCGGCGTCGCCCTGCTGCTGGCGGCAGAGGCCGGCCTGCCGGCGGCCACGCACACGCCGAGCGAGGTCAAGGCAGCCGTGACCGGCTACGGCTCGGCCGACAAGAAGCAGGTTCAGGCGATGATCGCCCGCATCCTGCGTCTGGACGCCCCTCCGCAGCCGGCGGATGCCGCGGACGCGCTCGCGATCGCGCTCTGCCACGCCTGGCGACGGGATGCCTCGGCACCGACCTCAGGAGGCGGGCTCACGCGCGCCCAGCAGGCCTGGGCCGACGCGGAGCGTGTCGCTCGAACATACGTACGATCCACCCGATAGGGTGGACGCATGATCTCCTCCCTGCACGGCGTCGTCCTGCACGCCGACTCGGGCCACGTCGTCATCGAGACCGGGGGAGTCGGCTTCGCCGTCTTCGTCCCCGCCGACGTCGCGCACACCGCGGTGGTGGGGGAGCGGATGCTGCTGCACACAAGCCTGATCGTCCGAGAGGACGCCCTCACCCTCTACGGCTTCGCCGACCGCGACGAACTGGAGATCTTCGGTCAGCTGATCAGCGTCACCGGTGTCGGCCCGAAGTCCGCGCTCGGCGTTCTGTCGCACCTGACCGTCGACCAGATCGCTGCGGCGGTCGGCGCCGAGGACGACGCGCCGTTCCGGCGCGTGTCGGGAATCGGCCCGAAGACCGCGAAGCTCATCGTTGTGCAGCTCGCCGGAAAGGTGAAGCCGCGTGTCGCGGCCGCACCCGCAGGCGTCGCCGCACCGGGAGTCACCGAGCAGGTCGCGGCCGCGCTGGTCGGACTCGGCTGGTCCGAGAAGGTCGCTGCCGAGGCGGCGGAGCAGACCGCAGCGGATGCCACCGATGCCGAGCGCGAATCCGTCGCCGCGCTGCTGCGCCGCACGCTCGCCACCCTCGGCCCGGGAGCGGGCCGTGGCTGAGCCCAGGGACGCCGGGGAGGCGCTCGACGAGACCGAACTGGCGATCGAGGGAGCGCTGCGACCGTCGAGTCTGGACGAGTTCGTCGGACAGCCGAAGGTCCGGGGGCAGCTGCAGCTGCTGCTGCAGGCCGCGCGCATCCAGGAGCGCCCCGCCGACCACATCCTGCTGGCCGGCCCTCCCGGCCTCGGCAAGACCACTCTCGCGATGATCGTCGCGCATGAGAGCGAACGGCCGCTTCGTCTGTCCAGCGGCCCGGCCATCCAGCATGCCGGCGACCTCGCTGCGCTGCTGAGCAGTCTCATGCCCGGTGAGGTGCTGTTCATCGACGAGATCCACCGGATGGCGCGCTCCGCCGAGGAGATGCTCTACCTCGCGATGGAGGACTTCCGGATCGACATCATGGTCGGCAAGGGCGCCGGCGCGACCAGCATCCCGCTGGAGCTGGCGCCCTTCACCCTGGTCGGCGCGACCACCCGCTCCGGCCTGCTGCCCAATCCGCTGCGCGACCGGTTCGGGTTCACCGGGCACCTGGAGTTCTACGGCGAGGACGAACTCGAACAGGTCATCGCCCGCTCGGCCGCAGTGCTCGGCGTGCGCCTGCCCTCCGACGCCCTCTCCGAGATCGCCCGGCGCTCGCGCGGCACGCCCCGCATCGCCAACCGCCTGCTGCGCCGTGTGCGCGACTACGCGCTGGTGCACGGCGAGGCGCACACTGCCTCGATCGACGATGTCCGGGCGGCACTCGAGCTCTACGACGTCGACGCGATCGGTCTCGACCGGCTCGACAGGGCGGTGCTCGACGCACTGGTGCGCCGCTTCGGCGGGGGGCCGGTGGGGCTCAGCACACTCGCCGTCGCGGTCGGAGAAGAGGCGGAGACCGTCGAGAGCGTGGTCGAACCGTACCTGGTGCGGATCGGCTTCCTCGGTCGAACGCCCCGCGGCAGGATCGCCATGCCGGAGGCCTACGCGCACCTCGGCATGGCCCGCCCCGGCGGGGGCGCATTGTTCGATGACCTATAATCGCTGAAGACTTAGCATCCCCCTAACAGCGCGCCCCACTGTCGGCGTGCGCGCGTCGGAAAGGCCCACCCCGCCATGGAAATCATCCTCTTCGGACTGCTCGCGCTTCTGCTCGTCTTCATGTTCTTCAACACCCGCAAGCGGCAGAAGGCGATGAAGGCCGAGCAGGAGGAGAAGGCCACCAAGACCGTCCCCGGCGCCAAGGTGCTGCTGCAGGGCGGCCTCTACGGCACGATCGTGTCCTTCGACCCGGAGAACCTCGACAAGCCCGCGCAGGTCGAGATCGCTCCCGGCACCGTGATCGAGGTGCACAGCCAGGCGATCCTCCGCATCGTCGACCCGACCGAGGACGCAACGGCGGCCGAGGCCGACGTCGAGGACGCCCCGGCCGTGGACACCGTCGCCGACTCCGAGCTCCCCGACCCGAACCACGTCGAGACCCCGGAGGAGACCCGCGCGCGCCTCGAGCGCAACGAGCGCGGCGACTCCGACAACTGACCCGCGGCTTCACAGCGCACGAGAAAGCGGCAATTCGTGGCATCCACCTCTCCGACCCGCCACGCGTGGCGGGTCCTCCTCGGTCTGCTCATCGTCACGGCGGTGCTGTTCAGCATCAACGCCGTCGGCGTGTTCCTCGGCAAGAGCTCGTGGGCGCCTGAGCTCGCGCTCGACCTGCAGGGCGGCACCCAGATCATCCTGAGTGCGCAGACCGCCGACGGCTCCGACCCGACGCAGGAGCAGCTCGACCAGGCGGCGGCGATCATCCGGCAGCGCGTCGACGCGTCGGGTGTCGGTGAGACCGACATCACGACCGAGGGTGGCCGCAACATCGTCGTCCAGATCCCGGGTGTCGCCGATGACGCGACCCGTGAGCGCATCGCCGCGAGCGCCCAGCTCGAGCTGCGCCCGGTGCTCGCGACGACCTCTCCCGCGACCGACTTCGTGGGCGAGGACGGCAAGAGCACGCCCTACCCGACGCCGGACGCCACGATGAACGCGACGCCGACGGCCAAGCCGACCGACGCCAGCGACCTTTCCTGGATCACCGACAAGCTGAAGGCGGCCTTCCTCAGCTACGACTGCACGGACCCGAAGAACGACCCGGCGACGGCGCCGAAGGACGAACCGCTGGTCGCCTGCAGCGTCGACGGACAGGTCAAGTATCTGCTCGGGCCGACCGAGCTGACCGGCACCGCGATCACCGATGCCCAGGCCGGCCGCGACCCGCAGTCGGGCGTGTGGATGGTTCAGCTGGAGATGGACGCCAAGGGCACCAAGGCCTTCGCCGACGTCAGCCAGCGCCTGTACAACCTCAAGCTGCAGCAGCAGAGCCCGCGCGACCAGTTCGCCTTCGTCCTCGACGGCAAGGTGATCTCCGCCCCGCAGATGCAGGCGGTCATCGCCAACGGCAAGCCCTCGATCTCGGGCAGCTTCACGCAGGAGACCGCGAAGACCCTCGCCGACCAGCTTCGCTACGGCGCGCTGCCGCTGAGCTTCAAGGTGGAGAGCAACCAGTCCATCTCGGCGACGCTCGGCTCCCAGCAGCTGCAGATCGGTCTGATCACGGGTCTCATCGGCCTCGGGCTGGTGGCGATCTACTCGCTGCTCAGCTATCGCGCGCTCGGCTGGGTGATCATGGCGTCCATCGGCGTGATGGGTGTGCTGACCTACATCATCATCTGCATCCTGGGCTGGCGCATGGGCTTCCGCCTGTCGCTGGCGGGTGTCGCGGGTCTGATCGTGTCGATCGGATTCACCGCAGACTCGTTCATCGTCTACTTCGAGCGAATACGAGACGAGCTGCGAGACGGCAAGTCCATCACCGGCGCGGTGGAGGACGGCTGGGGTCGCGCGAAGCGCACGATCTACATCTCGAAATCGATCAACATCCTCGCCGCCGTCGTGCTGTACATCCTGGCGGATGCCACGGTGAAGGGCTTCGCGTTCACGCTGGGTCTGACCACGATCATCGACGTGTTCATCTTCATGATCTTCACGCACCCGGTGATGCAGCTGCTCGCCCGCACCAGGTTCTTCGGCGGCGGACACCCGCTGTCGGGGCTCAACCCCGAGGAGCTCGGCGCGGTCTACCGTGACCGGACGGAGTTCCGCCAGGTGCAGACCGCGTCCAGCGGCAAGGCCGCCCGCACCAAGGCGTCGCGCGGCGAGGCCGAGCGTCGTCAGACCATCGCCGAACGCAAGCGCGCTGAGGCCGTCGCCGGAGCGCCCGATGGCGGCGCTTCCGCAGAGTCCGGAAAGGACGGGGACGCCTGATGTTCTCCTTCAACGAGTTCGGCAACAAGCTCTACTCCGGG
>JAITUD010000502.1 GCA_031286555.1 Microbacterium sp.
ACGGGCCCAGAGAACGGCAACTCCGACAGTGCGGTGCCGACCACGAGCGGCACGATCCGCAGCCGCCGCACCGTCCGCCAGCCCGAGCCCTCGGATTCGGACTCACTCGGGACTGTCGCAGCCGGCTGGGGGCGGATGGTGCGCAACAGCAGCACCGAGGCGGCGAAGAGCAGGGCGAGGGCGCCGAAGGCGGCGGCGGTGCCGGCGAGCAGCAGCACCGCGCCGAGTGCCGGACCGACGGTGTTCGCGATCCGCAGGCCGGTGATCCGCCATGCCTGCAGGCGGGGGAGCTCCTGCTGCGGCACGAGACGGGCGGGCATCGCCCCGACAGCGGGGATGAAGCAGGCGTCGACGATGCCGAAGAGCACCGCGACGACCATCAGCCACCAGGGGAGCAGTCCGAGGGCGACCGTGAGCAGGGCCGCGACGATGAGCGTCGCAGCCCTGGCCGCGTCGGTCCAGATCGCGATCCTGCGCGGATCCACCCGGTCGGCCAGCATTCCCCCGGCAAGGAGCAGCAGCAGTCGCGGGACCGACCCTGCGGCGAGGATGAGACCGGACCAGGCTGCTCCGCCGGCCTCCGCCGCCGCCCAGGTCAGGACCAGGTAGTACGAGACGTCGCCGAGGACGGCGAGGGTGTATGCGAGAACCCAGCGCACCGCGTCGTGCCGGATGCCGATGCTCATCGCTGCTCGTAGATCTGGAACCGCACCTGGGTCAGGGGCCTGGCCGAGGAGACGTCTTCCTCGCGATACCGGTCGAGGACGGCCATGATCTCTTCGCGGAGCCGCTTGCGTCGTTCCCCGTCCAGAGCGAGCCGCTGATCGACGAATGCCGACTCCGTCAGCCACTCCGGCTCGGCGCCCGGCACCGCGGAGGCCACCCTCTGCAGCTCCTCCGCCGTGGCGAGCACGATCGACTGCAGGTACCCGCGCGCCGAGCCGTCATCGTGTCGGGCGGGATCGAACTGGGAGAAATCCTCGGCCGCCCGCCACCATCGCTCTCTCTGCGTGCCGAGCGCGGGGTCCTCGACGATGAGCCCGCCGGCCGCCAGGCGGCGCAGGTGGTAGCTGGCCGCGCCCGAGTCGAGATCGAACTCGCGCCCGAGCGAGCGGGACGTCGCAGGGCCGTTCTCGCGCAGTCGTCGCAGGAACGCCAGTCGCGTCGGATGCGAGAGCACCCGCAGCTGGGCGGTGCTGAGTTCCGGGGCTGTCATGCTCGTCAGGCTAATGTTGCGAAGAACTCTTCGCAACTGTGATCCATGGAACGATGGAGCCATGAACTCTCCGAACGCCACCGCGAACCTCACGAGGGAAGAGACCGCAGAGCGGGCCGCGGGCATCACCCTGAACCGCGTCCGCGTCGAACTCGACCTCACCGGCGCCCCTGAGCACACCCGCACCGGATTCCCGACCGCGACGACACTGGAGTTCGACGCCACGTCATCCGAGACCTGGGTCGACTTCATCGGCGAGAGTGTGGACCGCGTGGTCCTCAACGACGTCGAGCAGGACGTGGAATGGGACGGAGCGCGCGTCCGCGTCACCGGCCTCGCCGCGCAGAACACCCTGACCGTCGAGGCCGTCGCCGCCTACAGCCGCTCCGGCGAGGGCATGCACCGCTTCCACGACCCGGTCGACAACGAGACGTACCTGTACACCCAGTACGAGCCCGCCGACTCGCGCCGTGTGATGGCGAGCTTCGAGCAGCCCGACATGAAGGCGTCGTACACCTTCGTGGTGTCGGCGCCGGCCGGCTGGGAGGTGCTCTCCAACCAGCGACCAGAGCACACTGTCGACGGCATCGGCGTGCAGACCGTGCGGTTCGCCCCGACGCTGCCGATCTCGAGCTACATCACCGCGGTCGCGGCAGGCCCCTACGCGCGCATCGACGACGAGTGGCGCCGCGACGACCAGGTCGTGGAGCTCGGCCTGTTCTGCCGCGCGTCACTGCTGCAGCACCTCGAGTCAGAGGAGTTCCTCACGGTCACCAAACAGGGACTGGACTTCTTCACCGACGCCTTCGCGTTCCCCTACCCGTGGGGCAAGTACGACCAGATCCTGGTGCCCGAGTACAACCTCGGCGCGATGGAGAACCCGGGCCTGGTGACCTTCACCGAGGCGTACATCAGCCGTGGCGCATCCACCGACGCGCAGCGTGCGGGCCGGGCGAACACGATCCTGCACGAGATGGCGCACATGTGGTTCGGCGACCTCGTCACCATGCGCTGGTGGGACGACCTGTGGCTGAAGGAGTCGTTCGCCGACTACATGGGCGCGCACGCGCTGGTCGCCGCGACCCGATTCACCGACGCCTGGGTGTCGTTCGCCAATCGCCGCAAGGCGTGGGCCTACCAGCAGGACCAGCTGCCCACCACGCACCCGATCGTCGCCGACATCCCCGACCTCGAGGCGGCGAAGCTGAACTTCGACGGCATCACCTATGCGAAGGGCGCGTCGGTGCTCAAGCAGCTGGTGGCCTACGTCGGCGAGGATGCGTTCTTCGAGGGCGCCCGCCGGTACTTCGCGGCGCACGCCTATGGCAACACCACGCTCGACGACCTGCTCGTGCAGCTCGAGGAGACCTCGGGTCGCGATGTGCGCTCCTGGTCGGCGGCGTGGCTGGAGACGTCCGGTGTCTCGACGCTGTCGCTGGAAGAGGATGCCGACGGGCAGAGCGTCATCGTGCAGACCGATGCCCGCCCGCACCGCCTGCGCATCGGCCGCTACGACGTCAAGGACGGCGCGCCGGTGCTTCGCGACCGCGTCGAGCTGGACGTCGCCGATGAGCGCACCCCGTTCGACCGTGCAGACGCGGATCTGGTGCTGATCAACGACGAGGACCTCACCTACACGAAGGCGCGCCTCGACGAGCGGTCGCTCGCGACGGTGGCGGAGACGCTCTCGGGGATCGACGACGCGCTCGCGCGGGGCCTGATCTGGGCGTCGCTGTGGAACGCGACCCGCGACGGCGAGCTGTCGGCGCAGCAGTACCTGGCCGTCGTGCGCCGGCATGCGCAGGCCGAGAGCAGCATCCTGCTGCTCCCCGGCGTGCTGATGAACGCCCAGTTCGCCGTACGACACTACGTGCCGGGCGACACGCGCGCGGCCGAGCAGGGCGCCTGGCTGGAGCTGAGTTGGAGGGCGCTGCAGGCCGCAGAGGCCGGCAGCGACGCGCAGCTGGCCTGGGCGCGCGCATTCGCCGAGGCGGCCGCCTACGACGACGCGCATGGGGAGGACGCGCGGCGGATGCTGGACGGCACTGCGCCCGAGGGCCTCACCCTCGACCCCGACCTGCGCTGGGAGCTGCTGACCGCGCTCACCGCCACGGGAGCGGCAGGCCCGGAGGAGGTCGAGGCGGAGCTGAAGCGCGATGACACGTCGTCGGGACGCACCGCGGCACGT
>JAITUD010000006.1 GCA_031286555.1 Microbacterium sp.
GCGGAACGGCCGAAGATGCGGCGGTCGCTGTCGGAGACCAGCGGCGACGAGAACGACGCGTCGAGGCGGTTGTAGAAGTCCTCGTCGGCGTCGTTCATGGTCTGAGCGGCCTCGGCGTCCTCCAGCGGCACCTTCGGCGACTGCCGCGGGGTGGCCACGATGGCGCTCGGCAGGTCGATGCGATCGCGCACACCGGTGTCGGTGTTCAGGATCATGCCCTTGACGTAGCCGTTGCCGACGTCGATGCCGCCGGTGAGGTTGATGATGTCCGAACTCATGGGGGAGACCTTTCGTTCCGAGTGTCGGGATGAGATGGGGGAAGCGGGTTACAGACCGAGCAGATCGTCGATCGTGGCCGAAGCGGCCTCGGCCTTGGGGGCGGAGGGCTTCGCGGAGGCAGGTTTCGCGGCTGCGGGCTTCGCGTCCGCGGGCTCTGGCTCCTGCCGCTCCGGGGCCGCGGCCTTGGCGGCGGCCGGCTTCGCGGCATCCGTCCTGGCGGGGCGCCGCGCAGGTGCGGGTGCCTCGACGTCGTCGGCGAACTCCTCGGCGACGTGCACCGGTTCGGCCGGAGGCCGCACCGGACGGTTCGCCACGTCGACGTAGCCCTCGCGGGCGATGGCCTCGCGGATCAGGCGCCGGAAGGAGTCGGATGCCGAGTACTGCAGGTCGAGCCATTCGATCACGCTGGTGTCGGCGACAGGGACGGTGATCTGCACCTTGCGAGTGGATGGCACTTCAGCCACTGCTGCTCCTTCGTCTCTGATCGCGCTCCGCATCGCGCGACAATCGTCGACACGCCCTAGATCACGGTACAGTACCCCGCTGTCAGGAGAGCAGTTCGCGGCTCAGATCGGCGGCACTCGAGACCCGGGAGATCGCGCCTTCCGCCTCGATCGGCTCGCCGAAACCCCACTCCGCGAAGATCACCGGGATGCCGTACTGCGCCGCGCCCTCGAGATCGTGCACCCGATCGCCGATGAGCACAGGCCGCGAGACGTCCGCTCCGGCGGCCTCGAGCAGCGTCAGTGCGCGCCCGATCACGGTCGCCTTGTCCTCGTTGCCGCCGGTCGTCGGATCGGGCAGCGAGCCGGCCACCACGGTGAACAGATCCCTCAGCTCGTAGTGCTCCAGGATCGCGAGCACCTGGTTCTCGGGCTTCGAGCTGGCCGTGGACTGCGGGATGCCGGCATCCCGGACCGCGCGCAGCACGTCGGGCACACCCGGGTAGATCGCGACGGATGCCGCATAGCCGTCGCGCGCAGCGAGCGCGCGATAGCGGGCGACGGCCTCGAGCGACTGCTCGACGCTCATGCCGGAGCGCTGGAACGATTCGTACATCGGCGGCCCGATCCAGCGCGACAGCTCCTCGGCGGTCGGCGGCTGCATGCCGTAAGAGGTGAAGACCTCGCGCAGGCGGGGCAGGATGCCGGCGGATGCGTCGGCGATCACGCCGTCGACATCCCAGAGGATGCAGGAGAAACGGGGCATGCATCCAGCCTATGGGCGGTGCCGACGGCGCCCCTGCGGCATCCGTGCTCTCATCCGTGCAGGGCGAGTCAGGCGGCCCCCCGATCGGCGCGGCGATACTGTGCGGGAATGAGCAGTGAAGAGGGCGACCAGGACCAGCCCGCCGTCGTGGTGGACGCCGTCGACGAAGCGCTCGCGCAGCACGCGCCGAAGTCGTCCCGGCCCCGGCGCATCCTGCCCGCCGCTCCCCTGCGCTCCGGCTTCCTCGTCGCGATCGGCGTGCTGCTCGCGATCGCCCTCGCCCTGGTGTTCGTCTCGCTGTCATCGGTGCTGATGTCGCTGTTCCTCGCACTGTTCCTGGCGCTGGGACTCGACCCGGCGGTGCGGCAGCTGCAGCGCACCGGCATGAAGCGACCGTGGGCGATCGTCACCATCGCCGTCGCCGTGCTCGTCGTGGTCATCGCGGTCGTTCTGATCGTGGTGCCGGCGATGGTGAAGCAGTTCGTGCACATCGTGCAGGAGGCCCCCGAGTGGCTCGCCCACGCGCAGACCACGGACTGGTACCAGGACATCGAGTCGGCCCTCGGCATCGACCTCAGCGCCGTGATCGCGCAGGGCCTGGACTCCGTCGTGAGCATCTCGTCGTTCCTGGCCGTGTCCGGCGGCGTGCTCAAGGCCGCGGGCGGCGTCGTCGCCGGCATCTCCAGCACCGTGCTCGTCGTCGTGCTGACGCTGTACTTCATCGCCTCGCTGCAGACCATGAAGCAGTCCCTGGCGATGCTGGTGCCGCAGTATCGCCGGAAGACGTTCTCGAGCCTCACCGATCAGATCACGGCATCCGTCGGCGGGTTCGTCGCGGGCGGCCTGACGCTCTCGTCGATCAACGCCGTCGTCGTCTTCGTGCTGCAGTTCTTGATCGGCTCGAACATCGCCGTGCTGCTCGCGATCGGCGCGTTCTTCATCACGCTGGTGCCGATGATCGGCTCGATGATCTTCCTCGTCGTCGGCACCGTCGCCGCACTGTTCGTCGGCCCCTGGCAGGCGCTGATCTTCCTGGTCGGCTACCTGGCGTACATCCAGATCGAGGCCTACTACGTCACGCCTCGAGTGATGGGCAAGGCCGTCGCCGTGCCGGGAGTGCTCGTGATCATCGGCGCGATGACCGGAGCGGCTCTGATGGGCCTGCTCGGCGCTCTGGTCGCCATCCCGATCACCGCCTCGGTGCTGATCATCATCCGTCAGGTGACGATCCCCGCGCAGGACGCGAAGACGATCGCGCCGGACGTCGGCTAGCGCCTCAGAACAGGCGCGGAGCGCCTGACTCGGTGCCCTTCATGTCCTCGTAGTCGAGAACAAGGCAGCGGATGCCGCGGTCCTCGGCGAGCACGCGGGCCTGCGGCTTGATCTCCTGCGCGGCGAACACGCCCTGCACGGGGGCCAGATGCGGGTCGCGGCCGAGCAGCTCGAGGTAGCGGGTGAGCTGCTCGACTCCGTCGATGTCGCCGCGGCGCTTCACCTCGACGGCGATGGCCGCTCCCCCGGCATCCCGCACCATGAGATCGACCGGGCCGATCGCCGTCGGGAACTCG
>JAITUD010000086.1 GCA_031286555.1 Microbacterium sp.
CTCGAGGACGCGCTGAAGCTCGCGCACGGCCTCGAGGTGTGCGACGTGCGGATCAACCTCGCGATCGTCGTGGAGCGGATGGGCGATGCCGAGCAGGCCGGTGGCGATCCGGCGAAGGCGGCGCAGCTGTACGGCGAGGCGCTCGAGATCACGGTGGACACCCCGAAGGAGTGCGACAGCGAGCAGGCTCAGCAGCAGTCGTCCGACCCGAACCGCGACATGGGCGGCACGCTCGACGATCTGAAGGACCGTCTGCAGCAGAAGCAGCAGCAGCAGGAGCAGCAGCAGCCCCAGCAGGGTCAGGGCGGCGAGAAGGAACAGCAGCCCGGTCAGGGCAAGCTCGACGACATCGAGGGCAAGCTCGGCCAGGGGCAGCAGGACCGCCAGGACCAGCTCGGCGGCGGGTCCGGCGGCGACGACGGCTCCGGCAGCGGAACGGACAAGCCATGGTAGACGAGCAGCGCTCCCGCTATCTCGGCAGCGACCAGGGTGCGCCGCCGGTTCCGCCGCCCGGCGGGTATCACGGCGCGCGGCGCGTGAACGCGGCCCCTGCCGAGCCCGCGGCGCCTCAGGTCGTGAAGCTCGACTCGCCGAAGACAAAGCCGAACGGGCTGGGCTGGACCGCACTGATCGCGTCGGTCCTGTTCGCGCTGATCCTGCTCGGCGCGATGATCGGCGGCGGTGCTGACCCGGTGTACTCGCTCACCGTCGTGGTGCTGCAGCTCGTCGTGGCCGGTGTGATCGTCGCCGCGCTGCTGACCGCCAAGGGCCGGATGCTCGGTGCGATCGCCCTCGCGATCGCACTGCTGTTCAACGTGGCCACGGTCGGCGCGGTGGGTGCCGTCGTGGCGTCGGCGACCCACTCCTACGACGGCGTGAAGAGCGACAAGCAGAAGCACGAAGAGGCGTATCCAGGGGTGAAGGGCACCTCGAACTCGGAGGCGCTCTCGCAGCCCTCGCTGGAGGACGTGCAGTCGAGCGGCGATGAGCTGATGGCGGAGATCCGTGCGCGGCTGACGGACGAGTTCGGCTACAGCTGGAAGAAGTCCGGAGCGCCGTCCACCCGGCACGAGCGCAACGGCTACGGCGGCGAGTCGCTGCTGCAGCAGTACACCTCCGAGCAGTGGACCACGAACGAACCGGTGCGCGACAACGACCGCAAGCGCCAGGTCGCCTCCGTGATCGACCAGGTGCTCGCCGAGCGGGGCATGTACGACCTGTATCCGCTGAACTCGGCGGAATCGGGCATCTCGTCAGACATGGTGGCCAAGCTGTACGGCTCCGCCGATGTCGAGGAGCAGCACACCTGGGAGTGGTACTCCGACGCCTATCCCGACCCGATGATGCTCTACGTCGACGTGTTCGACCCGTCGAAGGACCCGACCGGCGAGGCGCAGGCCGACCGCGAGGCGAAGCACAAGGCCACAGGCGAACCGGTCGAGGGCGTCCAGCTGACAATCATCGCCCGCAAGCTGCTCAGCGAGAAGGACCGCGACGCCTTCGAGAAGCGCATCGGAGAGTACCCGGGGTTCTAGCGCTGCGGACCACCCGTGTGAGGTCAATCGAGGTCGAGCCAGCTGATCGCGTGCGGCTCGATCGACCTCATATCGACGATTCGCAGAAGCCGCGGCCTCTGATCCGGTTCGGCCAGGAATCTGAATGGCCCGTTGACCAGCACGACTACAGCATTTCGGTCGTACCACGACAGGGACTGCCTGAACGATGCCTTCTGCGCCCACCTATGTACGAGCAGCCAGGCCAGGATCGCGAAAGGGATCAGAGCCCAGAGGAGTAGGCCGCGCAACACGAGAAGGGCGAACCACCCGACTCCGAACACGAACCTCACGTCGCTCCCCCCTCACCAGGTCGATCGCGTCCGAGTCGACACTGACGGAACGCCGTCACCCGGTACACGGAACAGGATGCCACGCGACTGACCACCGCGGAGAGGCGGATCAGGGATGCATCGGGGTTCTGATCGATGCTCCGCCCGCTCGCACAAGACGGGGTTCCCGATGTCCCGCACGGCTCCTAGACTCGCGAGAATGACTGAGCCTGAGGCATCCCTGGTTCGCCCGCTCTCCGAGCTGACGGCCGCCGACATCCCGATCGCCGGCGGCAAGGGGGCGAATCTGGGGGAGCTGGTGCGCGCCGGGTTCCCCGTTCCTGACGGGTTCGTCGTCACGACGGCCGCGTACGACGCGTTCGTCGCCGCGGCGGGCATGGATGCTGCGCTCGAGAGGCTCGCGGCGGACACCGACCCCGCCGCTGAAGCCGCGGCACTCTTCGCCGCATCCGACCTGCCGACCGAGATCACCGAGCAGATCACCGCCGCCTACACCGCGCTCGGCGAGGGTCCGGTCGCCGTGCGCTCGTCCGCGACCGCCGAGGATCTGCCCGGGGCCAGCTTCGCGGGCCAGCAGGACACCTACCTGAACATCGACGGAACGGACGCGGTGCTCGATGCCGTGCGCCGCTGCTGGGCGTCGCTGTGGAACGCCCGCGCGATCGCCTACCGATCGCAGGTGGGGCATGAGGCCGCCGCCGGACTCAGCATCGCCGTGGTCGTCCAGCGCCTGGTTCCTGCCGA
>JAITUD010000102.1 GCA_031286555.1 Microbacterium sp.
CCTGTTCTGGATGCTGAGCTTCTCGGCGACGATCGCCTGCCCGAAGACCACACCGGCCACGGTGAGCCAGGCGAGCGGGGCGAGCAGCACCGGCCCCACCTGCGAGAGCAGCCAGCCGACCCCGTCGCCGATCCAGACGAGCGGGACGAACCATCCGGACACCGTCTCGCGGGCATCGGCGACCCACGCCATCGCCACGCGGGTGTCCACCCAGCCGTTCACGGAGTCCGTCAGCTGCCCGAGCAGGATCAGCGAGAAGAACACCCACACCACTTCGCAGTACACCGCCAGCAGCGAGAGTCCCTTGGGCAGGCGATCCGACCAGCGCCCCCACGCCCAGCGCGCGGCGAAGAAGATCACGATGACGCTGACGGTCCAGACGTTGAAGGACAGGTCGAGCACGTTGTCGCCCGGGTCGAAGACCCGATTCGTGCCGACCGTGGCGAGGCGCTCCTCGCTGCTCAGCTTGAGCGCGCGCAGCGCGTAGGACTGCGCATCCTCGCGCAGCAGCCCCTGTGCCGAATACACCGCGAAGAACGGCAGGATGCTCGCCAGCAGCGCGGTCACGAAGGTGCGGCGCCTCTCGGCTGCCGACTCGGGCAGCGGGGCGACGGCCTGCAGTGCGTGCAGTCCGTCGCGCAGCACCAGCAGCATCCCGACCATGCTGATCAGCCGGGCCAGGACGGCGACCGGAAGGATGAGCAGACCGCCGGTGGAGTTGTAGGCGCCGACGAAGCCGGCGAGCGCCGTCACCCAGTAGTGCACGAGGATGCCGCCGAGGTACCACGCCAGCAGTGCCGGCCAGTGGCGCAGCAGCACTCGGCCGGTGGTGGCGAGGATGGTCAGCACGAGAACAAGGTACCGTGCCGACCATCCCGCGGTGTGATCAGCCCGCGAACGGGATCGCGCCCACCAGCACGCCGACCACCAGCATCGCCAGCGAGACGATCACCGCGCGCCACAGCACCTTCTTGTGGTGGTCGCCGAGGTTGACGCTCGCCAGGGACACCAACAGCAGGATCGCGGGCACCAGCGGGGACTGCAGGTGCACCGGCTGCCCCGTGATCGAGGCGCGGGCCATCTCCACCGGGTCGATGCCGAAGTGTGCAGCGCTCTGCGAGAGGACGGGGAGGATGCCGTAGTAGAACGCGTCGTTCGACATGAAGAACGTGAACGGGATCGACAGCACGCCCGTGATGACTGCCAGGAACGGGCCCATCGATGCGGGGATGACGGTGGTGATCCACGAGGCCATGGCGTCGACCATCCCGGTGCCGTTCAGCACGCCCACCAGCACGCCGGCGGCGAGCACCATCGAGACCACGCCGACGATCGACGGCGCGTGCTGCACGATCTCGTCGGCCTGGCTCTTCAGCTTCGGGAAGTTGATCACCAGCGCCAGACCGGCACCGACCATGAAGACGTAGGCGAGCGGGAAGATGTCCATCACCAGCAGCACCATCACTGCGATCGTGAGTGCGAGGTTGAACCAGATCAGTTTCGGTCGCAGCGTCGGACGGTTCGGGTCGAGCATCGTGTCGGCCATGGCGGTGTCGGTCGCATCGACGAGCTGCGCGGTTCCGACGCCGCCGTGCCCGCCGGCGACGGTCACGATGTTGCCGGTGTGCAGTGCGGCGCGCGCGCCGGGCTTCGGGTCGGCCTTGCGCAGGATGCTCTGCACGCCGCCCTTCACCGTGGCCGTCACGACCCCGGGCTCACCGGAGATGCGCGAGGTGTCCACGCTGCCGGCCAGACGACGGCGCTCGGACAGCCCGAGGAACCATGCGAAGGTGAGCGAGATGATGATTCCCGCGATCATCGACGGGATCATCGGCACGAACACGTCCGTGGCATCCAGCTTCAGAGCGGTCGCGGCGCGGACGGTCGGTCCGCCCCACGGGACGATGTTCATCGTGCCGTTCATCAGGCCGGCGACGCAGGTGAGCACCACGGGGCTCATCCCCAGGCGCAGGTAGAGCGGCAGCATCGCGGAGGTCGTGATGATGAACGTCGTCGATCCGTCGCCGTCGAGCGAGACGGCGGCCGCGAGGATCGCCGTGCCGAGCACGATCTTGGCGGGGTCGTCACCGAGCAGCCGGGTGATGAGCCGGATGAGCGGATCGAACAAGCCGACGTCGATCATGAGCCCGAAGAACATGATCGCGAACATCAGCAGCGCCGCGGTGGAGGCCATGGTCCCGATGGCGTCCAGCACCATGTCGCCGAGGCCGAGCCCCGCGCCCGCGAACAGGCCGAACACGGTCGGCACCAGGATGAGCGCCACCATCGGGGTCAGTCGCCTTGTCATGATCAGCGTCATGAACACCAGGACCATGGCGAAGCCGAGGACCACGAGCACCCCGTCCGGCGGGGTGAACGCCGTGTTGTAGACCGGCGCCTCATCCGCGGCTGCCAGCAGGCCGGACATCGTGAGCATGTCGACTCCCTTGTCGTGTGTGTCGGGGGTGCACCGCGTGGTGCATCTGAGCGAGAGTACGAACCCGCGATCCGCCGCGCGCGCTACAGCGCATTGAATGGCGTTCTGCGCATTAAACTCAGCATGTTCGACAGGAGGTGCGCGAATGCGCTTCGCGACCCGGATGCTGATCACGCAGCTCATCACGGTGGTCGCCGTCGTCGCCGTCTGCTCGGCGGTGTTCGGGTGGATCTCAGTGCAGCAGCTGCGCGCCTCGGCCGAGCAGTCCGCCCTCAACATCGCGCGCACCCTCGCCGAGGACCCCGACGTGCAGCGCCGTGTCGCGTTCTACTCGGCGGATCCCGGCACGCCGAGCGCCGCCGATCTGAAGGACGACGATCTGCAGCGCATCGCCCAGGACGTCACCGCGCGCACCGGCGCACTCTTCGTGGTGGTCACCGACGACCACGGCATCCGCCTCGCGCACCCCCGGCCCGAGCAGCTCGGCGAGCGGGTGAGCACCGGCTACCAGCAGGCCCTCGCCGGCCATGAGGTGGTCGCCTGGGAGACGGGCACGCTCGGCGAATCCGCTCGCGCGAAGGTGCCCGTGTATCCGGTCGGCGGCGGAGAGCCGATCGGGGAGGTCAGTGTCGGCTTCGAACGAGCGAGCGTGTTCAGCAATCTGCCGCTGCTGCTCGGCGGCATCGCCGTCGCCGCCGCGGCGGCCCTGCTGCTGGCCGCGATCGCATCGGCGCTGGTGCGGCGCCGATTCACGCGCCTGACTCTCGACCTGCAGCCGGAGGAGCTCGTCGCCCTCGTGCAGAACCAGGCGGCGGTGCTCGACGGTGTGGGCGACGGCGTGGTCGCGGCCGACCCGAAGGGCACGGTCCGCGTGTGCAACCGCGCGGCGGAGCGGATGCTGGGTGCTGACGCCGTCGGTCGTCCGCTCGCCGAACTGGGTCTCGATGCCGAGCTGCTCGATGCGGCACGGGGTCCCGACGGCGTCGAGACGGTGATCGGCGGACGGGTCGCCTACCTGGACGTGCATCCGGTCGTGCGCAACGGCCGTGACCTCGGCGAGGTGATCGTGCTGCGCGACCGCACCGATGTCGAGGCGCTCGCGGCACGGCTCGCCTCCGTGCAGGCCATGACCGAGGCGCTGCGGGTGCAGCGGCACGAGTTCGCCAACCGGATGCATGTCGCCGCCGGCCTGCTCGACGCGCAACGCGCGCCCGACGCGAGGGCGTTCCTCGGCGACCTGCTCTCCCGCGGGGCCGTCGACCCCGCGGCGCCGGGCATCGAGCGGGTGCCGGATGCGTTCCTGCAGTCCGTCCTCGGTGCCAAGGCGGATGCCGCGCGCGAGCGCGGCGTGCAGCTGCGAGTCTCGGAGGACACGCTCGTCCCCGGCTGCGTGCTCGCTGTCGAGGATGTCGCCGCCGTGCTGGGGAATCTCGTGGACAACGCGGTGCAGGCGGCCCGCTCGGCACCGCAGCCGTGGGTCGAGGTCGGCCTCTTCGCCGACGGCGCTGAGCTGGTCATGACGGTCTCCGACTCCGGCGCCGGGATCGACGAGGGCGTCGATCCGTTCCGCCGCGGCGAGCGCCCCGGTCTCGATCCGGATGCCGTGCACGGGCGCGGCTTCGGACTCGCGCTGTCCCGCGATCTGGCCAGGCGCCGCGGCGGTGACGTGTGGGTCATCGACCGAGGCGGGCCGGAGGGCGGCGCGATGTTCGGCGCGCGCATCCCCGACGCTCTGGATCCCCACAGGGAGGGCCACGCATGACCGATCCGCTCCGCGTCCTGGTCGTCGACGACGACTTCCGCGTCGCCGGCCTGCATCGCGACATCGTCGACGCGCGCCCCGGCTTCCGGGCCGTCGGCACCGCGCCGACGCTGGCCGCCGCGCTCCGCGCGGTGCAGGAGCACTCCCCCGACCTGATGCTCGTCGACGCCTACCTGCCGGACGGCGACGGCGTGCGGTTCATCGCCTCGCATCCGATCGACGCCATCCTGATCTCGGCGGCGGCCGACGGCAGCACGGTGCGCCGTGCGCTGCGCGCCGGCGCGCTGTCGGTGCTGACGAAGCCCTTCGAGTCGCAGGTGCTCGAGACCCGTCTGGACGCCTATGCGCGGTTCCGCAACCTGCTCCCCGAGGACCGCGCCACGAACCAGGAGCAGATCGATCGCGCGCTCGCCATCCTGCACGGCGGCGGCGAGCCCGTGTCGACCGGGCGCTCGGCCACCGAGACGCTGATCCTCGCGCATCTCGGTGGCGACGAGGCGTCCGCCGCCGAGATCGCCGAACGCGCCGGCGTCTCGCGGGCCACTGCGCAGCGTCATCTCGCCGCTCTCGCCACACGGGGACTGATCGAAGTGCGCCTGCGCTACGGCTCCACCGGCCGCCCGGAGCACCGGTACATCCGCCCCGGCGCCTGACGACAGGTCAGGTACCGGGGCGGATGCCGCGAGCGTCACAGCGCCCGGATGATGTCCTCCACCCGCTCCTTGGCGTCGCCGAAGAGCATCTGCGCGTTGTCACGGAAGAACAGCGGGTTCTGCACGCCGGCGTAGCCTGCGGCCATCGAGCGCTTGAACACGATCACGTTCTCGGCCTCCCACACCCGCAGCACCGGC
>JAITUD010000260.1 GCA_031286555.1 Microbacterium sp.
ATGATCGCGGCCGCGTTCTCGTAGGCGAGCTTCTCCACGCCGCTCGACACGGCGTATCCCCCGCCGAGCTGCTCGGCCTTCCACGGCCGCAGCGGCTCGAGGCTGTGCGCGGTGAGCACGTGCGGGATGCCGTGCAGCTGCGAGGCGATGTGCCCGGCGAAGTTCGCGTACCAGGTGTGACTGTGCACGACGTCGGCACCCGCGATGTCTCCGACCATCGCCAGATCGGTGCCGAGCGTCTGCAGCGCAGGGTTCGCTCCGGCCAGTTCCACGGGCGTGCGATACGCCGTCGTGCCGGGTTCGTCGCGGTCTGCACCGAAGGCTCTCACCTGCACGTCGATGCTGCGCCGCAGGGCGGCGACGAGCTCCGCGACGTGCACGCCGGCGCCGCCGTAGACCTCCGGCGGATACTCCTTCGTGATGACATCGACTCGCATGTCGCAAACGCTAGTACACGGCATCGTCAGCCCTCTATGGTGGAGCCATGTCGGCACCCAAGAAGGTTTTCGGGATCATCCTCGCGGGCGGCGAGGGCAAGCGCCTCATGCCTCTGACAGCCGATCGCGCCAAACCCGCAGTGCCGTTCGGCGGCCAGTACCGGCTGATCGATTTCGCGATCTCGAACCTCATCAACTCCGGGCTGCGCCAGATCGTGGTGCTCACCCAGTACAAGTCGCACAGCCTCGACCGGCACATCACCCAGACCTGGCGGATGTCCGCCCTGCTGGACTCCTACATCACCTCGGTGCCCGCCCAGCAGAGACTCGGCAAGCGCTGGTTCTCGGGCTCGGCCGATGCCATCCTGCAGAGCCTGAACCTCATCAACGACGAACGTCCCGACATCGTCGTCGTCATCGGCGCAGACCACGTCTACCGGATGGACTTCCAGCAGATGGTGGACGCGCACATCGCCTCCGGCGCTGCGGCCACGGTCGCCGGCATCCGTCAGCCGCTCGTGCTCGCCTCGCAGTTCGGCGTCATCGACGCGGATGCCGAGAGCGGACGCATCCGGCAGTTCCTCGAGAAGCCGACGGATGCCACGGGGCTGGCCGACTCCCCGAACGAGGTGCTCGCGTCGATGGGCAACTACGTCTTCGACGCCGACGCCCTGGTCGCCGCCGTCGAGGCGGACGGCGAGCTGGCCACCTCGGGGCACGACATGGGCGGCGACATCGTGCCGTACTTCGTCTCGCGCGGTGAGGCCGGCTATTACGACATGAAGCAGAACGACGTGCCCGGCTCGTCGCCGCGCGACCGGGCCTACTGGCGGGACGTGGGGACGATCGACTCGTTCTTCGATGCGCACATGGACCTGATCTCGACGCTGCCGGTGTTCAACCTGTACAACACCGCATGGCCGATCCGCACGCAGTCGGTGAACGCCCCGCCGGCGAAGTTCGTCCGCGATGCGGTCGGCCGCATCGGCAACGCCATCGACTCGATCGTGTCGCAGGGCTCCGTGCTCTCCGGCACGCATCTGGAGCGCAGCGTGGTCGGGCCGGGCACTCTGGCCTCCGGCGGGTCGACGATCACCGACTCGGTGCTCTTCGACAACGTGCACGTCGGGCAGGGCGCTCGGGTGCACCGCGCGATCCTCGACAAGAACGTCATCCTCGAGGACGGTGCGACCGTGGGCGTCGATCGTGAGCGCGACATCGAGCGCGGGTTCACCGTGACGGAGTCCGGGCTGACCGTGGTCGGCAAGGGGCTGCGGGTCGCGCGCTGACCGCTACGCTCGGACGGGTGACCGCTGCGCGCTTCCTCGTCGTCCTCGATGCCGATTCCACCCTCATCCAGGATGAGGTCATCGAGTTGCTCGCCGAGGAGGCGGGCCGCCGTGCCGAGGTGCAGGCGGCGACCGAGGCGGCGATGCGCGGCGAGGTCGACTTCGCGACCAGCCTGCGCTCGCGGGTTGCGGCGCTGGCCGGTGTGCCGACGGCCTCGTTCGAGCGGGTGCTCGCGCGCGTGCGACCGACGCGCGGGGTGCGCGACCTGACCACGGCCGTGCACGAGCGCGGCGGGGTGGTCGGCGTCGTCTCCGGGGGCTTCCACGAGATCCTCGACGGTGTCGCGCCCGGACTGGGTGTGGACCGCTGGCGGGCGAACCGCCTCGTCGTCGCCGAGGGCGCACTCACCGGCGAGGTCGACGGCGAGATCGTGGACGCAGAGGCCAAGGCATCCTCGCTGCTCGCCTGGGCCGCGGAACTCGACGTACCGGCATCCCGCACCATCGCGATCGGCGACGGTGCGAACGACCTGCGGATGATGGCGGTCGCCGGCCTCGGCCTGGCGTTCAACGCGAAGCCGGCGGTGCGCGCCGCGGCGTCGCTGGTGGTGGGCCCGCAGGACCTGTCGCAGGTCATTCCGCTGCTCCCCTAGCCGATGTCGGCGGCCGGCGTTACCTTCGGGTCATGGACATCATCCTCGTACCCGGCCTCTGGCTCGACGCCTCCTCTTGGGATCCCGTGCTGCATGCATTGAAGACCGCGGGCCATCAGCCTTTCGCCATGACGATGCCGGGCGTCGGAGCCCGGGCATCCGAGTCCGCCGAGATCGGCATGGCCGACTGGGTCGACGCCGTGGTGGCCCGCATCGATGAGGCGGACGAGCCCGTGATCCTGGTCGGGCACTCCGGCGGCGGCAATGTCGTCTGGGGCGCCGCCGACGCGCGACCCGAGCGGGTGCGTCGCGTCGTGCTCGTCGACACGGTGCCACCGTACCCCGGCGGCTCGATCAGCGAGTTCCCGATCGTCGACGGTGTCGTGCCCTTCCCCGGCTGGGAATTCTTCCCCGACGAGGACGTGTACGACCTCGACGCCGAGACCCGGGCGCGGACGGCGCCTCTCACACAGAGCGTGCCGGCCAGGGTGCCGACCGACCCGATCGCCCTGACCAGGGAGAGCAGGCACGGCGTACCTGTCACGCTGCTGATGGGCGGCCTCGAGCAGGCGGAGTTCGAGGCTCAGATCGGCGAGTGGGGCCCCTATGGCGAGGAGTACGGCGCGATCGCCGACGCCGAGGTCATCAAGATCGGCTCGGGTCATTGGCCGCAGTTCTCTGTGCCGGAACGGCTGTCCGAACTGCTGGTCGAGGCCGTGTCCCGCTGATCCGGGCCGCGCCTCCGCCGCGGTCTAGCGACGAATCGGAGGACGGGCGAGGTACGCGGCCTTCTCATCGGGCGAGAAGCCGCAGGCGCGATAGAAGGCGTGCGTCGACGTCGACGTCGACCCGGTGAGGAGCATCGCCTTGTAGCATCCGGCCGCCCAGGCGGCGTCCAGTGTCGCCGTCATGATGACCTTGCCCAGCCCAGTCCCCCGATGAACCTCATCGACGACCACGTTCTCGATCACGGCGTACGGGGATGCGCTGCGACTCATGTTCGGCACGATGTTCAGATAAGTCGTCGCGAGGACGTGTCCGTCCGCCTCGAGCACGAACAGCGTCAGCCATGGCGTGCGGAGGATCTCGTCGAGCACGGCGCGGTCCTCGCCGTGCTCGAGCACGGGGTCGTTCGGGTGCAGCTGCCGATACAGCGCGACGATCGCATCGAAGTCATCAGCGCCGGCTTCTCGGACCGACACCCGGCTCGACCTGTCCGCCGCGCCGCTCAGCGCGTCCTCCATCGCGTCGCGCGCCTCAGTGCCCCATGCCGAGGCCGCCGTCGACCGGGATCACGGCGCCCGAGATGTAGGCCGCGTCGTCCGAGGCCAGCCACGTGACCACACCGGCGACCTCATCGGCGGTCGCGAAGCGCCCGGCCGGGATGCTGGCCTTGTACTGCTTCTGCGTCTCCTCCGGCAACTCCGCGGTCATGTCGGTCTCGATGAAGCCTGGAGCCACCACGTTGGTGGTGATCCCGCGGGCGCCGAGCTCGCGGGTGAGTGAGCGAGCGAAGCCGACCAGCGCGCTCTTCGAGGCGGCGGAGTTGACCTGCCCCGCGGAGCCGAGCAGTCCGACCACGCTGGAGATCAGGACCACACGACCGAAGCGGGCACGCAGCATCCCCTTCGACGCGCGCTTCACGACACGGAAGGTGCCGCCGAGGTTGGTGGAGACGACGCTGTCGAAGTCGTCCTCGCTCATGCGCATGAGCAGGGTGTCCTTCGTGATGCCGGCGTTGGCCACGAGGATCTCGATCGGGCCGAGCTTCTGCTCGACCTCGGTGAACGCCGCGTCGACGGCCGCCGCATCCGTCACGTCCGCGCGGACCGTGAGCGTGCCCTCCGGGCCCTCGCCGCTGCGAGCGGTGACCGCGACGCGGTATCCGTCCCGGACGAAGCGTTCGGCGATCGCGCGGCCGATGCCGCGGTTTCCGCCGGTGACGAGGACGACGCGGTCAGCGCTCATGGGTGCTCCAGTTCTTCGAGGTCGCTGGCCATCCTATCGACCGCGGCGCGCTCCGCAGGCGTGCACGCGGCGTAGGCTTGAGGCACCGTGAAGCACACCCGAACCGCCCCTTCCGTCACCTCTCTGCCGCAGGCGCCGCATGACGAGGCGAGCCACCGCGTGCGCCGATACGCGCTGACCATGGGCATCCGCACCGTGTGCTTCGTCCTGATGGTCCTCGTGCAGCCCTATGGCTGGTGGACCTGGGCCTTCGGCATCGGCGCCGCGATCCTGCCGTACATCGCGGTCGTCTTCGCGAACGCGGGCAGCGACAGCAACGAGGTCCTGGCCGAGTCGCCCGAGCTGCAGCTCGAGGCCCCCGCCGAGACCAAGGACGATGCCGAAGAGCATCCGACAGTCGTCACGATCGACGAGAAGCGGAACGACGCCCAGTGACCGAAGAGCTGGAGTGCTCCCGAGCCGGATGCCGGTTGCCTGCCACTCATCACATCCTGTGGCGGAATCCGCGCATCCATGCCGAGGACCGGAAGAAGGTCTGGCTCGCGTGCGATGAGCACGTCGGATTCCTGAGCGAGTATCTGCGGTCGCGGGAGTTCCCCGTCGAAGTACGAGAGGGCCTTCCGGAGTGAACAATCGTCTGGTGCGCTGGGGCGTCTACGTTCTGGTGGCGGCGCTGTTCGCCGTGGTCTGCGTCTTCCTCTCGCACTGGCAGTTCGACAGGAACGAGGAGAAGGCACGGCAGATCGCCCTCGTCGAGAAGAACTACGACGCCGACCCGGTGCCGCTCGCGGACGCCATCGGCACGGACGGCAAGCTCGTTCCCTCCGACGAATGGCTGCCCGTGCAACTGCGCGGCACCTATCTCGCCGATCAGCAGCTGCTCGCCCGCAACCGACCGCACGGCGGGACGAGTGCGTTCGAGGTGCTCGTGCCGTTCCGCGACCAGGACGGCCGCATCTTCATCGTCGACCGCGGCTGGGTGCCGCCGGCGGAGGACTCCAGCCCCTCTGCCGTGCCCGCTCCCCCGTCCGGTGACGTGACCGTGACCGCACGGCTGCGCCCGGGCGAGCAGCTCCCGCCGTCGGGGCGCGGCGCGCCCGATGGTCAGGTGCCCACCATCAACCTGCCGCTGATCGCCGAGCAAACCGGTCTGGACGGCGTGATCACCTCGGCGTACGGGCAGCTCGTATCCGAGGCCCCCTCTGTCAAGGCGCTCGGGGGCTTCGACAAGCCGACGGAGGATCCGGGCCCCCACCTGTCGTACGCGATCCAGTGGATCCTGTTCGCCCTGATGGGCTTCATCTTCATCGGCTACATCATCCGCACCGAGATCACGAAGGCCAAGGAAGAGGCCGAGGGCCGCACGCCCCGCGCGCCCCGGCGCCGCCGGGACAGGGATGCCGACGCCGAGGACGCGCTGCTGGACGCGCAGGTCTGACCCTCGCCTCAGAGCAGGTCCACGACCTCATCCAGCGAGCGGATGCGGGGCACGCCTGACGGCGCGACCTGGTGGCCGCCGTCGAAGTGCACGAAGCGGGTGCCGAGATCGGCAGCGATCTCGCGGTCGTGATTCGTGTCGCCGATCATGAGGACCTCGGCGGCGGCGAACGACGATGCCTGCAGCCAGCGAGCGATGACGTCATGCTTCGACGGGTGATAGGCGTCAGTGATCGAGAGGACCTGGTCGAAGCGTCGGCCCACTCCGTGCGGATGAAGCTGACGCGCGAGCAGGTCCGGCAGCGTCGCGGAGGCGAGCACCTGCGTCATGCCGCCATCGGCCAGCGCGGCCAGCGTCTGGTCCGCTTGCGCGTGCAGCGGCGCCTCTCCGGTGCGCTCCTCCAGCCAGTCGAGATACTGCCGTGCCGCGTCTCGGAAGCGATCGTCACCGATCCCGGCACCCGCGTAGAACTCCCTGATCGGAAAGCGGAACGTCGCACGGTAGGCCGCAAGGTCGGCGAACGGCTCGCAGCCGTGGGCGACGAGCACGCGGTTCATCACCTGGCGGCAGATCTCCACATCGTCGAGCAGCGTCCCGTTCCAGTCCCAGCAGATCGCGCGTATGCCCACCCCGGCATACTACGGTGAAGGGATGCCCGGCCCCTCAGCATCCGCCCTCGCCGAAGTGTTCGACGGCTCCGCCCTCGGCCTGCGGCGGGGTGTCGTCCAAATCGCACCGGCATCGGATGCCTGGGCGCGGACGTTCGAAGGTGTCCGTGCCGTTCTGACGACTTCGGCACCGGCATCCGTCGTCGCGATCGAGCACATCGGGTCGACATCCGTGCCGGGGCTCGACGCGAAGCCGATCCTCGACATCGGTCTGGCGGTGGTGCCTGGCACAGAGCTCGCCACGCTGGACAGCTGGCTCGTCGGCCTCGGGATGCTGCTCCGCGGCGGAGGAGACGGGGAGCGTGCGGACCGGATGTTCGGCTACGAACGGGAACCCGGCATCCGTCTGATGAATGCCCACGTCATCTCGGCGGACGCCCCGGAGCTGCGGCGCTACCTCGTGTTCCGCGACCGCCTGCGCGCGCTCCCCGCCGACCGCGACGCCTACGGCGCTCTGAAGCGCCGGCTGGCCACCCAGCATCCCGAGGACCGTCTCGCCTACATCGCGGCCAAGGAGTCCTTCATCCAGGCCCGCAACTCCTGACGCGGCAGCATCCGAGACGCTGCCGCGCGGCGGTCGGAACTCCCGGCCGGCCGCTCGCGGACTACGCGAGCTCGATGAGGTCCTGGTACTCCTTGCTCCAGATGTCCTCGACGCCATCGGGCAGGATGAGAACCCGCTCGGGGTTGAGCGATGCGACAGCGCCCGGGTCGTGCGAGACGAGCACCACGGCGCCCTCGTAGTGCGCCAGGGCACCGAGGATCTCCTCGCGTGAAGCGGGGTCGAGGTTGTTGGTCGGCTCGTCGAGCAGCAGCATGTTCGCCGAGGAGACCACCAGGGTCGCCAGCGACAGGCGGGTCTTCTCACCACCGGAGAGCACGCCGGCGGGCTTCAGAACGTCGTCGCCGGTGAACAGGAACGATCCGAGCACCTTGCGCGCCTCGGTCTCGTTGATGTCGGGCGCCGCCGACATCATGTTCTCCAGCACCGAACGCCCCACGTCGAGGTTCTCGTGCTCCTGCGCGTAGTACCCGATCTTCAGGCCGTGGCCCGGTTCGAGCTGCCCGGTGTCCGACTTGTCGACGCCGGCGAGGATGCGCAGCAGCGTCGTCTTTCCGGCACCGTTGAGCCCGAGCACGACGACCTTCGAGCC
>JAITUD010000316.1 GCA_031286555.1 Microbacterium sp.
GTCGATATCGTTCCCTTCGCCTCTCCTGCCGCCGCTTCCGGCGCGCCGTTCGTGGAGACGCCCGTCGCCTACGATGCGCTGATCCTCGCGAGCTTCGGCGGGCCCGAGGGGCAGGACGACGTCATCCCGTTCCTGCGCAATGTCACGCGCGGTCGCGGCATCCCGGATGAGCGCCTCGAGGAGGTCGCCCACCACTACCGGCACTTCGGCGGCGTCAGCCCGATCAACGCGCAGAACCGCGACCTGAAGGCCGCGCTCGAGGCGGAGATCGCCCGTCGCGGCCTCGACCTGCCCGTCTACTGGGGCAACCGCAACTGGGGCCCCTACCTCGACGAGGCCTTCACGCAGGCGGCGGCCGACGGTCACGAGACCCTGCTGGTGCTGGCCACCAGCGCGTACAGCTCCTACTCCAGCGACCGTCAGTACCGCGAGGACATCGCCCGCGCGATCACCGACGCGGGTCTGGAGCAGCAGGTGACGGCCGACAAGGTGCGTCTCTTCTTCGATCACCCCGGTTTCGTCGCCCCGTTCCAGGAGGGCGTGGCGGATGCCGTTCGTCAGCTGCTCGACGACGGTGTCGAGGCGTCCAAGATCCACGTGCTGTTCTCCACCCACAGCATCCCGACCGGTGACGCGGAGCGCTCCGGTCCTCGGGACGTCGACTGGGGCGAGGGCGGCGCCTACGCCGCGCAGCACCGCGCGGTCGCGGAGCACATCATGACGAACCTGCCCGTCGGCGGGGGAGTGCTGCCCTGGGAGCTCGTCTTCCAGTCCCGCTCGGGTCCGCCGACCCAGCCCTGGCTCGAGCCCGACGTCAACGACGTCATCGCCGAGCTGCCCTCGCGCGGTGCGGAGGCCGTCGTGATCGTCCCGCTGGGCTTCGTGAGCGACCACATGGAGGTGCTCTGGGATCTGGACACCGAGGCGATGCAGGCGGCCGAGGAGGCCGGCATCCGCGCGGTGCGCACGCCGACTCCCGGCATCCACCCGGCCTTCGTCGCCGGGCTGGTCGACCTGGTCGAGGAGCGCATCGAGGGGATGCCCGCAGCGGAGCGCCCGCACGTGACGGCGCTCGGCCCCTGGTACGACGTGTCGCGACCCGGAGACTGCGAGAACGCGCGTCTGGGGTTCCGTCCGGCCGCGGCCGGACTCGCGCCCTGACCAGCGCTTCTAGGATGGATGCCATGCGCATCCACCTCGCCACCGACCACGCCGGACTCGACTTCTCCACCCGCCTGCAGGAGCACCTGCGCGCGGCCGGCCACGAGGTGGTCGACCACGGTCCGCTGTCCTACGACCCGGTGGACGATTACCCGGCGTTCTGCATCCGCGCAGCGCAGGCGGTCGTCGCCGATCAGGCGGCCGGGGTCGAGGCGCTGGGCGTGGTCTTCGGCGGTTCGGGCAACGGCGAGCAGATCGCGGCGAACAAGGTGGCGGGCATCCGTGCGGCACTGGTGTGGAACCTGTCCACCGCCGAACTGGCCCGCGAGCACAACGACGCCAACGTGATCTCGATCGGTGCGCGTCAGCACACCTTCGAAGAGGTGACCTCGTTCATCGACCTGTTCATCGCGACGCCGTTCTCGGACGAGGAGCGGCACGTGCGCCGGATCGGCCAGATCGCCGACTTCGAGCGCGACGGCTCCCTGCTGCCGGACCCGCGGGCCTGAGATGCCCGAGGGCCATTCCGTCCACCGCATCGCCCGTCAGTTCGACCGCAACTTCGTCGGCCGCGAGATCGCGGCTTCCAGTCCGCAGGGCCGATTCGCCGAGGGCGCGGAGTTCCTCAGCGGTCGTGAGCTGCTCGAGGCGAAAGCCGTCGGCAAGCAGATGTTCCTCGGCTTCGACGGCGACGCCTGGCTGCGCGTGCACCTCGGCCTCTACGGCGCATGGGACTTCGCCGGCGAGATCCTCGTCGACCCGACGATCGCATCCGCCAACGGTCGGATGGGGCAGACCAACCAGCGCGGCACCGATCTGGATGCTCCGATCCTGGACGACGCGGGCGAGAACTCGCTCACCTCGATCGGCGCCCCTCGCCGCACCAGGGTGCATGTGCGGATGTCGGAGCAGACGAAAGGCCTTGCGGACGAGGGTGAGCAGTGGCCGCCGCCCGTCGTCGGCCAAGTGCGCGTCCGCCTGCTGACCGATGTCACCTGCGCCGATCTGCGCGGGCCGACGGCGTGCCAGGTGCAGACGCCTGACGAGATGCTCGCGACGATCGCGAAGCTCGGACCGGACCCGCTGGTCGGCGACCCCGCCGAGGGCGAGGAGCGCTTCACCGCGGCGGTGCGCAAGAAGGGCACCCCGATCGCGCTGCTGCTGATGGATCAGGCCGTTGTCAGCGGCATCGGCAACGTCTATCGCGCCGAGATGCTCTTCCGCGCGCGGCAGAACCCGCATACGCCGGGCAAGCAGGTGCCCGAGGAAGTCGTCCGGGAGCTCTGGCGGGACTGGGTGCGGCTGCTGGCGATCGGCGTGGAGACCGGTCAGATGATGACAATGGACGACCTGTCTCCGGACGAGTACCGGGCGGCCATGGCCAGTCGCGACGACCGGCACTGGGTCTATCACCGGGCCGGGCTGCCCTGCCGGGTGTGCGGCACCGAGATCGCTCTCGAGGAGATCGGCGCGCGCAAGCTGTTCTGGTGCCCCTTCTGCCAGCGCTGAGACGCCGTCGCGCGGTTGCCGGGTGGAACCCTGGGAGCACGCTGTGAAAGGATGACCGGACTCTCTGCAACGACGCACGACAGGAGATCCGCATGGACCTTTCCGGCCTGCAAGCCGTACTCGAGAAGATCAGCTCATGGATCTGGGGGCCCTGGATCCTCATTCCCCTGTTGCTGGGAACCGGGCTCTATCTGACGATCCGCCT
>JAITUD010000355.1 GCA_031286555.1 Microbacterium sp.
TGGGCGTCACCACGCTGAACATGCTGAAGATGGAGCAGCAGATCGACTCGCTGTCGCCCACGACCAGCAAGCGCTACATGCACCACTACAACTTCCCGCCCTACTCGACCGGTGAGACCGGCCGCGTCGGGTCGCCGAAGCGTCGCGAGATCGGGCACGGCTTCCTGGCCGAGCGCGCGCTCGTGCCGGTGCTGCCCACCCGCGAGGAGTTCCCCTACGCGATCCGTCAGGTCTCCGAGGCCCTCGGCTCGAACGGCTCCACCTCGATGGGCTCCGTGTGCGCCTCGACCCTGTCGCTGCTGAACGCCGGTGTGCCGCTGCGCGCACCCGTGGCCGGCATCGCCATGGGCCTGGTCTCCGACGAGGTCGACGGTCAGACCCGCTACGCGGCCCTGACCGACATCCTGGGTGCGGAGGACGCGCTCGGCGACATGGACTTCAAGGTCGCAGGCACCAGCGAGTTCGTCACCGCGATCCAGCTCGACACCAAGCTCGACGGCATCCCGTCCGAGGTCCTCGCCGGCGCACTGACCCAGGCCAAGGAGGCCCGCCTCACGATCCTCGGTGTCCTGAACGCCGCGATCGACGCTCCCGACGAGATGGCGCCGACCGCGCCGCGCGTCATCAGCGTGCAGATCCCGGTCGACAAGATCGGTGAGCTGATCGGCCCCAAGGGCAAGACGATCAACGCGATCCAGGACGAGACCGGCGCGCAGATCTCCATCGAGGAGGACGGCACCGTCTACATCGGCGCGACCGACGGCCCGTCGGCCGAGGCCGCTCGTGCCCAGGTGAACGCGATCGCCAACCCCACCAACCCGGAGGTCGGCGAGCAGTTCCTCGGCACCGTCGTGAAGATCGCCACCTTCGGCGCCTTCATCTCGCTGCTGCCCGGCAAGGACGGCCTGCTGCACGTCACCGAGGTGCGCAAGCTCGCCGGTGGCAAGCGCGTCGAGAACGTCGACGACGTGCTCTCGGTCGGCCAGAAGCTGCTGGTCCGCATCACCAAGATCGATGACCGCGGCAAGCTGTCGCTCGAGCCCGTGCTCGAGGAGGCTGCGGCCGACGAGAAGGTCGAAGAGGTCGTCGAGGGCTGAGCCCCGGCATCCGCTCACGAGGTCCGGTCCCGCTCGCGGGGCCGGACCTCGGTCGTATCTGATGTGACCAAACCGTTACGGCAACATTTCGCCGGTTCTCAGCAAATCAGCAGGGGCCGTCGAAAACGTCGCTTACCCTCGAAGTACGCACCGGGGGGTGCTGAACAACGAACGGGTCGCAGGGTCCGCGGGGGTTTGAGAGTATGCGTCTTTTCAGCGTCGGCACATCAGCCGAGGCGGAGCGTGCCCCGCAGCGGATCGATGAGCATCCCTCAGCCCCGATCCCGGTCGTCGGTCCCGGCGTAGGCGAGAGCATCAGGGTCGACCTGGGTGAGACCGGCCTGCAGACCTTCCCGCTCATGCTCGGTGCCGCGGAGTTCGGCTGGAACGTCGACCGCGACACCAGCCACGCCATCCTCGACAGGTACCTCGAGTTCGGCGGCAACGCCGTGCACACCGCGGACGGATACTCCGGTGGACGCAGCGAGCACATCGTCGGGCAGTGGCTGTCATCGCGCGGCGTGCGCGATCGCATCGTGCTCGGAGCGCGCGTCGGCGCGCACCCCGACAACCCCGGTCTGGGCTCCGTCAACCTCGTCCGTGCGGTCGAGGCCTCACTGGGCCGGCTCGGCACCGAGCACATCGACGTGCTGTACCTGGACGGCACCCTCGACCAGAGCACGAACCTCGAGGACACCCTCGCCACCGTGGAGTGGCTGCGCGAGACCGGCAAGATCGGTTCGGTGGGCGCCTTCCGCTTCGCCGCCGAGCGCCTGGTGGAGGGTCGCATCCTGGCATCCGCAGGCTATCCGCGGATCGACGTCATCGATGAGCCCTACAACCTCGTGCGGCGCGAGCCCTTCGAGGGCGATCTGCGGCTGGTGGCCGGCGCGCAGAACCTGGCGGTCACTCCGTCGCACGCACTCGAGCACGGCTTCCTGTCGGGCCGGCACCGCAGCAAGCAGTCGGCGACGGGCGTGCGCGGCGAGCAGCTGCGCTCGCACCTGAATCGACGCGGCATCAAGATCCTGCGTGCGCTCGACCTTGTCGCGCAGGAGCTCGGTGTGCCGGTCGCGGCGGTGTCGATCGCCTGGCTGCTCGCGCAGCGCACGATCGCTGCGCCGATCGTGAACACGTTCGCGCCCGAGCAGGTCGACGAGCTGATGCAGGGCGCGGGCGTGACGCTGTCGCGCACGCAGATCGCCGATCTCACGCGAGCGGCGAGCTGACGTAGTCCGGAGTCCGGGGTCGGCGGGGTGGCATAGGCTGGTGGTGCCCCGATGAGGGGGCATGAAGCGAGCGGGTTGTGACGCATTACATCTATCTGGTCAGACACGGCGAACATCAGGATGCCGAGCACGGTGTCGACGACGGACCCCTCTCGCCACGAGGTCAGCGTCAGGCGGAGCTGATCGCAGATCGCCTGTCCGGGCTGCCGCTCGACGCGGTCTGGCACTCACCGCTGCTGCGCGCCGCCGAGACCGCGCGTGCTGTCGCCGCGCGACTGCCCTCGGTCGATCCCGAGCCCTCCGCACTGCTCTTCGACTGCGTCCCGACGGGGATGACGGAGGACACGCCTGCGGCCTTCGAGCCGTTCTTCGGCTCGGTGAGCGACGCCGAGATCGAGGCCGGGAAGGCGCAGATGTCGGATGCCGTGAACGAGTTCCTCATGCGCAAGAACGGCGAGGTGCACGAGGTGCTGATCACGCACAACTTCGTGATCTCGTGGTTCGTGCGCGAAGTGCTCGGCGCGCCAGAGTGGCGCTGGAAGACGCTGAACCAGGCGCACTGCGGGCTGACCGTGATCGCTCAGAAGCAGGGCCGGCCGTGGTCGCTGCTGGCGCACAACGACCTCGGGCATCTGCCGATGGAGCTGCGCACCGGCCTGCCCGACTACGCGTCGGTCTAGGGCGCCGCCGGCGCGAACCCGAGCGATAGGATGCCGATCTCGTCGTGATCGCGCAGCCAGTCCAGGGTGTGCCGCTCATGCGGCGGCATGTTCGGAGGCAGCGCATCGAGGGCGAACCAGCGCAGCTCCGCGCACTTCTCGGGCTCCTGGATCGTGGGCTCTCCGGCCCAGGCGACGGCCGTGAAGAACCACTCCACGCGCTGCTCGATCGGGTCGTCCGTGCCGTCGGTGCGCTGCAGCACGCAGCTCGGGATGAAGTCCTGCTCGGCGATGACGACGCCGAGCTCTTCGGCGACCTCGCGTGCGGCGGCGCGGGTCGCGGTCTCACCCGGCTCGATGTGACCTGCCGCGCCGGCGCTCCACATGC
>JAITUD010000374.1 GCA_031286555.1 Microbacterium sp.
CATCATTGCTGACATCCATATAAATTGATCCAAAGGAATCTCACCCCAACCAAAGTTGGAGTCGAGGTTATTTGGCATTTGACAAGTGCACGCTGTTGAGTTCTCAAGGATCGGACGCATCTGAAGTCGGGTCTCGCGACCGTCTCAACAGAGCAATTGATCTCTTCCACGCTCCGCGGCATGTGTGCCGTTCACTCGGAAGTGAAGTGGAGGTGGTGTGTCCGCCGCTTGGTGGGGAGCTGGGCCTTCCGGCCTTTCGCTCAACCGCTTGGGGCGAACAAGTAATAATTTACGTGGATCCGGCCGTTCTGGCAAATCGGGCCACCCACCCCGGGCGTGTCGCGCTCCGACGCGCTCTCGCGGAAGGGCTTGGGCTCACGAGGAGACGGTGCAGACCGTCAGCGGCCCCTCCTCGGCGGTGGGAGGTTCGAAGCCGTCGAAGTGGGCCTCGGCCGTCACTCCATCCAGGACGAAGTCGTCCTTGTCGACGCCGGAACGGGCTGCCACCCGCTTCAGGCAGGTCTCCCGGTCGGTGTCGAGATAGACGGTCTCCGGGGTCAGACCATGCGCCGCCACAAGACCCCTCCACTGATCCCGCATCGCACGAGACCAGAACGAGAAGTCGAGCACCACGTCACTCCGATCGCGGATGAGCTCCAGCAGCCGGCGCTGCAGGCCCGCTTCGATGTCACGGTGGACGTCATCGTCCAGCGGCATCCGGCGGATGCCGCGCACCCAGGCCTCCTGGTCGAAGGAGAGCCGGACGAACCCCTCCCCATCGAGCCGGCGCGCGACGGTCGACTTCCCCGATCCGGCGGGTCCGCACATGAACACGACTCTCATGAGGTCCACCCTGGTGGGGAACGGAGTGCAGGGCAATCGCGTCGGCTTCTACGGTGCGGGGTCAGCCCTGATAGAGGAAGACGACGTTGCCGTCGGGATCTCTCACGGCGGAACAGCGCGGCATCCCCTGCACCTCGTGCGGCCCGCCGACCTCGCCAGCGCCGGCCGCGAGGGCTCGTCGATGAGCCGCTTCCAGGTCAGGCACCAGCAGGCCGATCGTCGCGGGGCCCGCGGCTCCCAGATGCTCCGCGGTCTGCAGGTGGATCAGGAAGAAGTCGGGCTGCCCGTACTCGCCGAAGACGAACCCGTCGAAATCGCCCTCGTCCGTGCGCTGCGTCACGGTCGCTCGGAACCCGAAAGCGTCGGCGTAGAACCCGGCGGCCGCGTCCCTGTCGCTGACCAGGAGCTTGATCTGCACCGGCCGAGCCACCACGGGCGGCTCATAGTCCGGAAGCTCGCCGGCCAGGAACCGATCCACGTCGCCGAGCGCCGCAGACAGACGCGAGTGCTGCCGCTCGAGCCTCGCCCGATGCGCGACGAGGACATCCTCGGCACGCGCCGGCACGTCCAGCACCAGCCGGATGTCGTCCAGCCCCATGTCGATCCAGCGCAGCGAGGCGATCCGCCGCGCGCGAGGCAGCTGCGTCCGGGTGTAGTAGCGGTAACCCGTGTCGGCATCGACGCGCTCCGGGACGAGGAGACCGATCTCGTCGTAATGACGCAGCGTATGCACCGACAGGCCCGAGAGTCGGGCGAACGTGCCCACAGTGACCTCATCTCTCATCCCTCGATCATGAGGGCTCGGGCCACCCGAAGGTCAAGAGGCTTTCGAGAAGGAGAGATGCTCAGTCAAGCTCCCGTACAGCCGCCGTCATCTCGCCGCCGGCGTCGCCGGTGTTGACCGTGCCCGTGGGCTCGAACAGGATCGCATGGACCTCATCGGCCGCCTTCGGACAGTGCTCGACACCGCGTGGAACCACGAACACGTCGCCGCGGTTCAGGACGACATCGCGATCACGGAGCTGGATCGTCAGCTGACCGCTGACCACCATGAACAGCTCGTCGGTATCGGGATGCGTGTGCCAGACGAACTCTCCCTGCAGCTTGACCACCTTGACGTCGTAGTCATTGACGCTGGTCAGGCGATGAGGCTGCCAGTGCTCCGTGAACGTCGAAAGAGCTTCCTGCACATTGCGCACGTCGTCGGTCATGTGCCCAGCGTAGTTTTTGCCGGGGCGGAGTCCCCGAGTTCAACGCGCCTGACGCCGGCGTTAAATGATCAGGACCCCGAGACTGCGTCTCGGGGTCCTGATCTTTTGGCGGTGACGGTGGGATTTGAACCCACGGTAGGGGGTTACCCTACACAACTTTTCGAGAGTTGCACCTTCGGCCGCTCGGACACGTCACCGCGGACAAGCTTACGACACTGTGCGGCCTGCGCGCGAATCGAGCGGTCGCCCCGCACTAGGGTGATGCCATGTCGTCCGAACCGAGGAAGGCGCGGCGAAAGCGCCGCACCCTGACCTCCGCATGGTCCTGGGTGGCGAACTGGGGATGGCAGCTGGTCCTGGCCGGCATCGGCGTCGCGGGGCTCGTCGACGTCAGCATGGATCTGCTCAGCTGGTGGTGCGTCATCGGCACGCTCTACGCACTCGGCACGGTCGTCTACCTGGCCGTCCGCTCCCGCGCACCGCGATCCGCCTCCGACGAGGACGACACCCCGCGCTGGTTCGAAAGGGCGCGTGGCCCTGTCATCGTCGTCCTCACCATCATCCCGACGATAATCGGCGTGACCGCGGCGCTGAACGTGATCGTGCTGGGTTCGGACTCGGAGCTCGGCTGGTACGTCAAGCTCGTCGGCGTCTGGGCGATGCTGCTTGCCTGGGGCTTCCTGCACTGGGGCTTCGCCCAGCTCTACCTCAACCAGCAGCTGCGCACCCCGCACCGCACCCTGAGCTTCCCCGAGACACCGCGCCCCGGCCTCGTCGAGTACGTCTACTTCGCGTTCACCGTCGGCACGACGTTCGCCGCATCCGACGTGAGCGTGCTCGGCACGCGCACTCGCTGGCTGGTGACCGTGCACTCCGTGCTCAGCTTCTTCATGAACGCGATGATCATCGTGCTGTCGTTCAACACGATCATCAACGCCGGCCGCTGACCGCTCAGCCCGCCGAAACACCCGTCATCCACGCCTCGATGCCATCGGCGTCGATCGGCAGCGCCGAGGAGAGCACCTCGGTACCGGACGCCGTGACACGCACATCGTCCTCGAGCCGAACGCCGATGCCGCGCAGCTCGGGCGGTACGGTCTCGTCGAAGGCATGGAAGTACAGGCCGGGCTCGACGGCCAGCACCATCCCCTCCTGCATCCGCGCACCCTGGTAGGCCGCATACGATGACGAGGCGCAGTCGTGCACGTCGATGCCGAGGTGATGACCCACACCGCACACGATGAACCGGCGGTGCTGCTGCCCGTCGGGCGACATCGCCTCGTCGACCGACACGTCGAGCAGGCCCCAGTCGTGCAGGCCCTGCGCGAGCACTTCCATGGATGCCACGTGGAAGTCGCTCCACTCCCGGCCGGGGCCGACCGCGGCGAGCGCCGCCCGGTGCGCCTTCTCGACGAGGTCGTGCACCTGTCGCTGCACGGTCGTGAACTGTCCGGATGCCGGGAACGTGCGGGTCACGTCGGCCGTGTAGCCCGAGTTCCGCTCCACCCCCATGTCGAGCAGCAGCAGCGCCTCGGGATCGACCGGCCCGTCGGCGCGCACCCAGTGCAGGATCGGCGCGTGCGCACCCGACCCGACGATGGTCGTGTAGCCGACTCCGTTTCCGACGGTGCGGGCATGCCTGTCGAAGGTTCCCTGCAGCCAGCGCTCGCCACCGAAGCGGATCGCCTGCGGGATCTCGGCGACGGTCGACGCGAAGCCGTCGATCGTGTCGTCGACGGCGGCGCGCAGCTCGGCGACCTCCCAGTCGTCCTTGATCATCCGCAGCTCGCTCAGCACCCGCGCGAGCTCCGCCGACGGCGCGGAACCGGCGAGGGATGCCCCGGCACACAGCGTCCCGGCATCCGTCGTGAGCTCCTCGATCGGGCGGGTGCGCAGGTCGAGGGCGTCGGCGTACTCGCGCAGTCCCGGGATGCCGCCGACCCACATCTCGCCGCGCAGCGCCGAACTGAAGAATCCGTCGTCGCCCGGTCGGAACGGCGCCGGCAGGTAGAGGGTGGCCAGGTGCCCACCGGATGCCGGGTCGAGCACGAGCACGGCATCCTCGATCATCGTGCCGACGAGCCACAGGAAGTCGCTGTCGGCACGGAAGTCGTAGGCGTTGTCGTTCGCGCGCATCGGTGCGCGCCCTGCGGCGACCGCGATGCGCTTCCCCGGCATCGCCTCCGACAGCCGGCCGCGGTGCGCTGCCGCGGCCGCGGCGGCACCGGCGGGGAGCCGGGGCGTGCGGTCTGCCTCGCCCCATCCGCTCTGCATCGAACGGATGAATCCGGGCGAGAGCGTCAGGCGCGGCATCCGCGGGTCGCGTTCGGCGGGAGTCGGCATGGAGGATGCCGCGGGGGCGTGCGCGTGGTCGAGAGTCATCGGGGTCCCTTCTCGCAATACGTGACATATTACAACTAGACTGGGGGCATGTCCGATGTCATCGCCGACCTCACGCTCGTCACCGCCACGGAGATCGCCGACCGCGTCAGCATGTCCGCCGCCATCAGGGGGCTGCAGGACACGCTGAGCGGAGGGTTCGATCCCGAGACCGACCTCCCCCGCACCATCCAGGACGTGCCGCACGGCCAGCTGCTGCTCATGCCCGCCGCCATCGACGGCGCAGCAGGGCAGAAGTTCGCCACCGTCGCACCGGGCAACCCGGCACGCGGGCTGGAGCGCATCCAGGCGCTGTACATCCTGCTCGACGGCGAGACCCTCGCCCCCACCGCCGTGCTCGACGGCACCGCGCTCACCTCGCTGCGCACGCCGGCCATGTCGGCCGCCGTCGTCG
>JAITUD010000391.1 GCA_031286555.1 Microbacterium sp.
GTCTCGGTCGGCCTGGAGGATCCCGCCGACCTCATCGCGGACCTCGAGCGCGCACTCGCGCTCCTCTGACTCGGAGTCCGGGGGTGTCGGGCCCCCGGACTCCGACCCCTTCTACCTCCCCCCCGGTTCCTGAGCGAGGAGCGCAGC
Organism: Microbacterium sp.; assembly: GCA_031286555.1. GTDB lineage: Bacteria > Actinomycetota > Actinomycetes > Actinomycetales > Microbacteriaceae > Microbacterium. The sequence goes on from JAITUD010000391.1 coordinate 148, forward strand.
GACGAGACGAAGGACGCCCCGCTACGCTGATTCCATGACTGGACTGCGCTGGGGAATCCTCGCCACGGGCGGCATCGCGACCGCTTTCACCTCCGATCTCCGCACCGCGGGCCTCGACGTCAGGGCCGTCGGCTCCCGCTCGCAGGAGTCTGCGGACGCCTTCGCCGCGAAGTTCGGCATCCCGCACGCTCACGCCTCGTACGAGGCGCTCGTGGCCGACCCCGACGTCGACATCGTCTACGTCTCGACGCCCCATCCGATGCACCATGCGAACGCCCGCCTCGCGCTCGAGCACGGCAAGCACGTGCTGGTCGAGAAGGCGTTCACGGTGAACCGTGCCGAGGCCGAGGACCTGCAGGCCCTCGCCTCCGAGAAGGGCCTGCTCGCCATGGAGGCGATGTGGAGCCGCTACCTGCCGCACATGGTGCGCATCCGCGAGATCATCGCGGCCGGCACGCTCGGCGAGGTCCGCGCGGTTATGGCCGACCACACCCAGAGCCTGCCCACCGATCCGGCTCACCGCATCAACGCGCTCGAGCTCGGCGGCGGCGCCCTCCTCGACCTCGGCATCTACCCGATCTCGTTCATCTGGGACGTGCTGGGCGCCCCCACCAGCATCCAGGCATCCGGCCGTCTTCTCGACACCGGCGCGGATGCCGAGGTCGCGACCGTGATGACGCACGCGGGCGGTGCGGTCTCGACGAGCCTGTCGTCGTCGCGCGCCGCAGGGCCGAACACCGCGGCGATCGTCGGCACGGATGCCCGGATCGAGATCGACCGCGTCTTCTACGCGGCCACCTCGTTCCGCGTCGTCGCGCCCGATGGCGAGGTGCTCGAGGAGTACCGCACCGAGATCGACGGCCGAGGCATGCAGTTCGAGGCCCTCGCCGCCGAGCGCCTGGTCGCCGAGGGGAACATCGCCGGCGACATCCTGCCGATCGCCGAGACGGTGGAGATCATGGGCGCGCTGGACGAGATCCGCCGCCAGATCGGGGTGCGCTACCCCGGAGAGGAGCAGGCCTGATGGCTGACGATACGGACGCCCGCGTCGCGGTCTACCTGGACTTCGACAACATCGTCATCTCCTGGTACGACCGGGTGCACGGCCGCAACGCCTATTCGAAGGACCGGCAGCGCATCGCCGATGACCCGCACGACGCCGAGGTGGCCGAGCGGCTGAGTCGCGCCGTCATCGACGTCGGCGCGATCATCGACTACGCGTCGTCGTTCGGCACCCTGGTGCTCACCCGCGCCTACGCCGACTGGTCGTCTCCGGTGAACGCCGAGTACCGCTCGCAGCTGGTCGCCCGCGCGGTCGACCTGGTGCAGCTGTTCCCGGCCGCCGCGTACGCGAAGAACGGCGCCGACATCCGCCTCGCCGTGGACGCCGTCGAGGACATGTTCCGGCTGCCCGACCTCACCCACGTGGTGATCGTCGCCGGAGACAGCGACTACGTGCCGCTCGCGCAGCGCTGCAAGCGCCTCGGCCGCTACGTGATCGGCGTCGGCGTGGCGGGCTCCACGGCGAAGTCGCTGGCCGCCGCCTGCGACGAGTTCGAGTCCTACGACTCGCTGCCCGGCGTCGACCGGCTCATCATCGAGAAGCGTGCGGCTAAGCCGCGCAGCACCCCCAAGACGGATGTTGCGCAGACAGCCGCGCCCGAAACATCCGATACAAAAGATTCCGAGCCAGAACCCGCGCAGAAGCCCGCCGCGAAGCGCAGGAACACGAAGAAGGCACCAGCGGCGCCGGTCGACGAGGACATCGATCTGACGTCCGAGGAGCAGATCGAGGCATCCGCCCTGCTGATCCGCGCGCTGCGTCTCGGGCACGACAAGGCCGACGCCGACGAGTGGCTGCACAGCTCGGCGATCAAGACCCAGATGCGCCGTATGGACCCGTCTTTCAGCGAGAAGGCGCTCGGCTATCGGTCGTTCTCGGACTTCCTGAAATCGCGTGACGCCATCGCGGAACTCTCCGAGACCGGGCACGAGCGACAGGTGCGCCTGAAGGGCGACTGAGCCGCGACGCGCCGTCCCCCCTGTCGGAAAGCGCTTCGCTGACGCTAGGCTGGCGACGCCCTGGGGTGGGCGGAAGCTGGGGACGAAACTCAAAGAGGAGTGGCGTCATGCGAAACATATCCTTCCGGCGGTCGGTCGCGACCGCCGCGGCGCTCGCGCTGGCGGTCGGGCTCGGCCCGGTCACAGCGGCGGCAGCGGAGACCCCACCGGCGACGGGCGGCCAGTCCGCCTCGCACGCCAAGGATCGGGCTGCCGAGTACGCCCGCAGCACCCTGGCGTCGATGACGCTCGAGGAGAAGATCGGGCAGCTCTTCATCCTCTTCGCCTACGGCCAGACGGCCACGACGCAGGATGCGCGGAACACCGCCCTGTACGGCCAGCCCGACGCCGCCGGCATCATCTCCGAGTACGAGCCTGGCGGCTTCATCCTGTTCTCGGCGCGCGACAACGTCACCGACCCGGTGCAGGTCGCCACGCTCTCGAACGGCCTGCAGGACGCCGCGGCGGATGCCGGCGCCGGCCTCCCGCTGCTGGTCAGCACTGCCCCGGAGCAGGGCATCGTCCCCCGCATCGGCTCCCCCGCCACCCTGTTCCCCGGCAGCATGGCGCTCGGCGCCGGCGGCAGCTCGAAGGACACCCGCAAGGCCGCTGCCATCACCGGCGAAGAGCTCCTCGCGATGGGCATTCAGCAGGACAACGCTCCCGACGCCGACGTGAACGTCAACCCGGACAACCCTGTGATCGGCGTGCGCAGCTTCTCGTCCGACCCCGCTCTCGTCTCCCGCCTGACCGCCGCCGCCGTCGCCGGCTATCAGGACGACGCCGGCATCGTCGCGACCGCCAAGCACTTCCCCGGACACGGCGACACCGCCACCGACTCGCACAGCGGACTGCCGCTGATCACCCACACGCTCGAGCAGTGGCAGCAGATCGACGCGCCGCCGTTCAAGGCTGCGATCGCGGCGGGCGTCGACTCGATCATGACCGCCCACATCGTGATGCCGGCCCTCGACGACAGCGGCGACCCCGCCACGCTGTCGAAGAAGATCGTGACCGGCCAGCTGCGCGAGGCACTCGGCTTCAAGGGCGTGATCGTCACCGACGGGCTCGAGATGGCCGCCGTGCGTCAGAAGTACGGCGACGGCGAGGTCGCGGTCCGCGCTCTGGAGGCCGGCGTCGACCAGCTGCTGCTGCCCGCGGCACCGCAGGAGGCCTACCGCGCCGTCGAGGACGCCGTGGCATCCGGCCGGCTCACCGAGCAGCGCATCGACGAGTCGGTGCAGCGCATCCTGGTCATGAAGTACAACCAGGGCGTCACCCAGCATCCGAAGGTCGACGTGTCGAAGGTGATGGACAAGGTGGGCAAGCGGTCGAACCTGCGAGCCGCCGAGAAGATCACCGACCGCACCACCACCGTCGTCCGCAACGAGAACGGCGCCCTGCCGGTCAGCATCACCGGCAAGAAGGTGCTCGTAACCGGGTACGGCGTGAGCACCGGGCAGAACCTGGCCGCACAGCTCACCGCCCGCGGCGCGACGACCACCGTGCTGACGACGGGCACCGCTCCGACGCAGGCGCAGATCACTGCGGCCACGGCCGCCGCACAGGAGGCCGACGTCACGGTCGTGCTCACCACCGGCGTCAAGGCCGCGAGCACGCAGCGCGCGCTGGTCGCCGCGCTGGATGCCACGGACACGCACCTCGTCGTGGCCGGCGTCGGCACCCCGTACGACATCAACCAGCTCGGCGAGGTGGACGACTACATCGCGACCTATTCCTACGCGATGCCGGCACTGGCCTCGCTCGCGAAGGTCATCACCGGCGAGATCAGTCCGAGCGGCAAGCTGCCGGTGGACATCTACTCCGGCACCGACCCGACGCAGATCCTGTACCCGCTCGGCCACGGCCTCA
>JAITUD010000060.1 GCA_031286555.1 Microbacterium sp.
AGGTGCGCCAGGCGCTCTACCTGCAGCGGCTGCGCTACGGCGCGGCATCCGTCACTCCGGAACGCGCGCTGGACTGGGCCACGGCGGGATCGGCGCGCGCCCTCGGGCGCAGCGACATCGGCGTGCTCGCTCCGGGCAGGCAGGCCGATCTGGCGATGTTCACGCTCGACGAACTGCGGTTCTCGGGCAGCCACGACCCGGTCGCCGCCCTGCTGCTGTGCGGCGCCGAGCGCGCCGACCGCGTGATGGTCGGCGGCACCTGGCGCGTGCTCGACGGACAGATCGTCGGGCTCGACGTGCCGCAGCTGATCGCCCACCACAGCGAGGCGGCCCGCGCGCTGCTCGCCCGCCATTCCTGAACCCCCGAAACCCCATCCCGAACGACGAAGAGGTCGAACAATGACGAAGACAGCGAAGCCGGTCGCCGCGCGGCCGGAGGACGAGCGCCTGCCGATCGGACCCACCATCGGCTACGGCATACAGCACGTGCTGACGATGTACGGCGGGATCATCGCCCCGCCGCTGATCATCGGGCAGATCGCGGGCCTCGGCCAGGCCGAGATCGGCGTGCTGATCGCCGCCTGCCTGTTCATGGGCGGCCTGGCCACCATCCTGCAGACCGTCGGCGTGCCGTTCTTCGGATCGCAGCTGCCGCTCGTACAGGGCGTCTCGTTCGCCGGCGTCGCCACCATGGGCGCCATCGTCACCAGCGGCGGCGGGCTCCCCGCGGTGTTCGGGTCGGTGATCGCGGCATCCGTGATCGGCCTGCTGATCGCACCGGTCTTCGCGACCGTGATCCGGTTCTTCCCGCCGGTGGTGACCGGCACGGTGATCACCACCATCGGTCTGACCCTCCTGCCCGTCGCGGCCGGCTGGATCGTCGGGGCCGGAGAGGATGCCGCGAAGGGCGCATCCGCGGACAACCTGCTGCTCGCCGGCATCACCCTCGTCATCGTGCTGGTGCTCAGCAAGATCCCGGTGGGCGCGATCTCACGGCTCGCGATCCTGCTCTCCATCGTGCTCGGCACCATCGTGGCGCTCCTGATGGGCAAGGCGGACTTCAGCACGGTCGGCGACGGCCCGATCTTCGCCTTCCCGCAGGTGTTCGGCTTCGGGCTGCCGACGTTCGAGCTCGCCGGCATCATCTCGATGTTCATCGTGATTCTGGTCACCCTGACCGAGACCACGGCGGACATCCTCGCGGTCAGCGAGATCGTGGGCACCAAGGTCGACTCCAAGCGCATCGCGGCCGGTCTGCGCGCCGACATGCTCTCCAGCGCGGTCTCGCCGGTCTTCGGCACCTTCACGCAGTCCGCGTTCGCGCAGAACGTCGGCCTGGTCGCGATCACCGGTGTGAAGAGCCGCTTCGTCGTCACCGCCGGCGGCGGCGTGCTCGTCATCCTCGGCCTGCTGCCGGTGCTCGGCCGGGTCGTCGGGGCGATCCCCTCGCCGGTCCTCGGCGGTGCGGGCCTGGTGCTGTTCGGATCGGTCGCGGCATCCGGCATCCGCACCCTCGCCAAGGTCGAGTACAAGGGCAACATGAACCTCGTCATCGTCGCCACCTCACTGGCCGTGGGGATGCTGCCGATCGCCGTGCCGACGATCTACGAGCAGATGCCGGCCTGGTTCGTGACGATCTTCCACTCCGGCATCAGCTCGGCCGCGGTCACCGCCATCCTGCTGAACCTGCTGTTCAACCACCTCGGCAGCGCCCAGGGCAGGAACGCGTTCGTCGCGGCGCCGACGCGCAGCATCCCCGTCGCGTACCTCGAGGCCTTCGAGGACGGTGACTCGATCATCGACGGCCGGATCGTCGACCGCGACGGCAACGAAGTGGCTCTGGACCGGCCGGAGCACTGACGGCCTCCGCCTCCAGACCGCCGACGCCCCTCCCGATCCGCACGGATGGGGAGGGGCGTCGGCGCAGAACTGTAGCCTGGGCACGTGACCCTGCTGAACAAGGACATGACCTTGTGCATCTCGCTGTCCGCGCGGCCCAGCAACAACGGCACCCGGTTCCACAACCACCTGTACGAGGCGCTCGGGCTGAACTGGATCTACAAGGCTTTCGCCCCGACCGACCTCGCCCAGGCGATCGCCGGCGTGCGGGGGCTCGGCATCAGAGGATGCGCGATCTCGATGCCGTACAAGGAGGACGTGATCGCACTGGTCGATCGGATGGACGCCTCCGCGACCGCGATCGACTCGGTGAACACGATCGTGAACGACGACGGCGTGCTGACCGCGTACAACACCGACTACTCCGCGATCGCGCAGCTGATCGAGCGGAACGGCCTCGATCCGGCATCCTCGGTGCTCCTGCGCGGCTCGGGCGGCATGGCGAAGGCCACGGCCGCGGCATTCCGCGATGCCGGATTCGGCCGGGTGACGATCGTCGCCCGCAACGAGGCGGCGGGGCGAGCCCTGGCAGATCTGTACGGGTTCTCCTGGCTGCCGGATGCCGGGCACGCGAACGCCGACGTGCTCGTCAACGTCACCCCGATCGGCATGGCCGGAGGGGCGGAGGAGAGCGCGATGTCGTTCTCCGTCGAGGCCGTCGAGGCGGCGTCCGTCGTCTTCGATGTCGTCGCGCTGCCCGCTGAGACCCCGCTGATCATGGCGGGCCGGGCAGCGGGCAGGACGGTCATCACCGGCGCCGAGGTGGCGACCCTGCAGGCGCTCGAGCAGTTCGTGCTGTACACCGGCATCCGTCCCTCGGTCGAGCAGGTGCGGGCCGCCGAGGCGTTCATGCGCGCCGGGAGCTGATGGTCTCGCGAACCCTCTGCGCCCGGATCAGACCAGGAACAGGGTGGCGGCGAGCAGAGCGATCGTGATGCCGTTCAACACGACCCGCAGCGGCAGCAGAGAGTCCCAGCGCGCCTGCAGAGCTCGCGCGTCGGCGGGCACCTCGTCTGCGAGCGCGGCCGCGGTCAGCGCGGTGTTGATCGGCTTGGCGAGGCGCGCGTAGACCAGAAGCCAGGCGACGAGCAGCACCAGGCCCACCGTGGAGAGGATGCCGGAGAGCGTCGTGCCCCAGAGGAACGCGGCCGCCGCCGTGAGCGCGGTGAGGATCGTCGCGGGGATGCCGACGGCCGGCATCCGTCGGTCGGCGTAGAGGTGGCCGCGCCCCACGACCTGCACCAGAGTGCGGTCGTCGAGGTCGGCGTAGACGGAACGCTGGACGAGGACGCCGACGACATCGGCCCCGAAGATGACGGCGAGGCCCAGTACGGCGAGCGCTCCGGTGATGGCGATGATGACGGTCATGATTCCTCCGATGTCATAAGTGTTAGCAGTGCTAAGTGTTAGCGGTGCTAATATAACTGCATGCCCCGAGCAGCGCAAGACATCGAACGGATCCGCGAGCGCGAACTGCGGATCGTCGCCACGGCCCGCGAGATCGCGGAGCAGGAGGGATGGCCCGCCGTCACGGTGCGCCGCCTCGCCGATGCGATCGGATTCAGCCAGCCGATCCTGTACCGGCACTTCCCGCGCGGGCGCGACGAGATCGTCGAGCGCGTCGTCATCGGCGGGTACGCCGAGCTCCTCGCAGCGATCAGCGCCGACGGTGAAGGGCTTGCGGCGCTCGTCGCCGCCTACCTCACGTTCGCGCGCGACAACCCCGCCGTCTACGACGCGATGACCACGTCGCGCACGAGCATCGTGTTCGCCTCCGCGGAGACGCCCGAGATCCTGCGGAAGGGATTCGCGATGTTCGAACGCGCCGTCGGCGGCGAGACGCCGCGTGAGCGTGCGGTGCGCGCCGAGCTGCTCTGGAGCACCCTGCACGGCGTCAGCCGGTTCGCCGCCGACGGGCGGCTGGATGCCGCGCTCGACGACATCCGGGAGGAGCAGATCGTCACGCTGTTCAGCGCTCCCGCATCCGGATCCTGACGCCCTTCGTCTCGCTCCGCTCGCTCAGGGTGCGGGGGCTCCGGTTCCTGAGCGAGGAGCGCCAGCGACGAGACGAAGGACGCCCTTCGTCTCGCTCCGCTCGCTCAGGGTGCGGGCGTGAGGGGTCTCGCTCAGGACACGGGTCGGACTACTTCGACGTCGCCCAGTCCGCGGGCCCCGCCGACCCGGCCTTGTAGTCCACGATCGGGACATCGCCGCGATTCCAGGCATCCCGCACCGGCTGGATGATGCGCCAGCACTGCTCCGCGGCATCCGCGCGCACCGACAGCGCGACGTCGCCGTCGAGGATGTCGCTGATGACCTCGGTGTACGCCAGCAGGGTGCCCTTGCCGAGCTTGGTGGAGAGCACGTCGCGGCGCAGCGCGAACGGGTCGTCGCCGCCGTTGACGTTGAGCTCGAGGTCGATCCGGTCGGGGCCGAGCACGAAGCGCAGCACGCCGCCGTCATCCGGCTTGCCGGTCAGCCCCTCCGGGATGTGCCGCACCGGGCGGAACGTCACCACGATCTCGGCCCGGCGGTCGGCGAGCGCCTTGCCGCTGCGCAGCGTGAACGGCACCCCGGCCCAGCGGGCGGTGCGCACCTCGCAGGTGATCTCAGCGAGCGTCTCGGTGTCGAGCGCGGGGTCGACGCCGTCCTCATCGACGTAGGACGGCACGTCGCGGCGATGCTCCTTGTCGCCGATCGTGCCGGCGGTGTATCGGCCGCGGCGGGAGGAGCGCACCGGGTTGTCGTCCCAGACGACCGTGGCGCGCAGCGCGGCCGCCATCGCATCGCGCAGGTCGATCTCGTCGAGGTCGGCGGGCTGCTCCATCGCGAGGATCGCGAGCACCTGCAGCAGGTGGCTCTGGATCATGTCGAGCAGCGCGCCCGCCCTGTCGGAGTACCGCGCGCGGTTCTCCAGGGCGAGCGACTCGTCGTAGCGGATCAGGACGGACTGCACGTGATCGGCCGACCACACCGGCTCGACCAGCCGGTTCGCGAACCGCACGCCGATCACG
>JAITUD010000118.1 GCA_031286555.1 Microbacterium sp.
GAACCGGCTCACCGGTCCCAGCATCTTGAAGCCGCGCAGCGCCTGCCCGGCCAGCGGCGGAGCCGACAGCAGCGTGAGGCTCGAGAACAGCTCGGGTCGGGCGACGAGCGCAGCGGACGCCACGGTGCCGGCGAACGAGTAGCCGAGCACGTGAGCCGGGGCGCCACCGCGCTCGAGCAGGGCGATCAGATCGCGGACGAACAGTTCGAGCGTGTAATGCCGCTGCGTCGGCCCGAGCCGCTCCGGCCCGGCGCGGAACGATTCGTACTGCCCGGCCAGATCGTAGGACTCGACTCGATACCCGGATGCCGCGAGCAGCGGCATCATCAGCACGAAGTCCTCCTTCGACCCGGTCATTCCTGGAACGAGCATGACCCGCTCGCCATCGGGCTGCCCCATCGCGACGTGCGCGAGCGGACCGCTCGGCGCGTCGATCGTTCCCCGTTCGGCCGATGCGGGCCAGGCCGCCCAGTCCTGTGGGCCGATCGCCGCATCGCGCTGCTGCGCCTCGGCCATCCGCCGTGCGAGGTCTTCGTCGGGCGCCGACGGATCCTCCGCCGACGCAGGCGAACCCGGCATCCCGGTCATGCGCTCAGGCTACTCGCGGACCCCGCGTCGCGGCCGAACCGCGCGGGCTCCCGCCGCCGCGCGTCGCCCAGGGATGCATTTCTGCGCTCACGGCGCTCCGCACCGCCGAAACCCAACCACCAGCCCTCGACGACGCGTGCGTCCCCACGCCCAGGGATGCTTTTCTGCGCTCAACGCGCTCCGCACCGCCGAAATCCATCCCCGGGCACGCCCGGCGCCTCGGGTCACGCGAACAACGGCACATCCGGCACGTACTCCCGGGCCGGGCGTCCGGCATCCGACGGCAGCTCCGCGATCGTGGCCGGGCGCCACTTCGGGTTGCGGTCCTTGTCCACCAGCTGCGCACGGATCCCCTCGACCAGATCGGGGTGGTGATGCACGAACCACAGCACGCGGCGGTACTCGCCCTCCAGGGCCTCGCGCACTGTGTCCATCTCGCGAGCCTCGCGCACGGCGTCGAGCGTGACGGCAAGACCCGTCGGCGCCAGTTCGGCGAGCAGGGATGCCGCGGCCGCGGCATCCGGATCGCCGGAGCCCTGCAGCCGCTGCACGATCTCGCCGACGGTGGGCGCGGAGAACGCGGCGTCGACCCAGTCGCGGATGCCGGGCAGCGCAGACGGCTCCGGCGTCTCGTCGAACAGCATCACGAGCTCGCTCGGGCTGCCGGGGTCGGCTCGGTACGCGAGGGCGTCGCGCAGCGCGTCGAGCCGATCGGAGGGCACGTAATAGTCGGCGAAGCCGTTGTGGATCGCATCGGACGCGTTCATCTGCGTGCCCGTCAGTCCGAGGTACTCCCCCAGCCGGCCGGGCGCACGGCCCAGGAGCAGAGTGCCGCCGACATCCGGTGTGAAGCCGATGCGGGTCTCGGGCATCGCGAGCTTGGAACGCTCGGTGACCACCCGGATCGCGGCGTGCCCCGCCAGCCCGATGCCGCCGCCCATCGTGATGCCGTCGGCGAAGGCGACGATCGGCTTCGGGTACTCGGCGATCGTCGCGTTCATCTCGTACTCGGCGCGGAAGAACTCCCCCGCGTGATCCGGGTCGCCTGCGACGATCGCGTCGTACAGCGAGCGCACATCGCCGCCCGCGCACAGCCCGCGCTCGCCGGCTCCGTCGATCAGCACGGTCTGGATGTCGCTGTCGTCGCGCCAGGCGTTCAGCGCCGCGAGCACATCCCGGACCATGCCGAGATCGAGGGCGTTGATCGCCTCCGGCCGGTTCAGGGTGATCCGCCCGAGGGAGTATTCGGTGCGGACGAGGACACGGGATGCTTCGGGCGACACTGACACGACAGTCAGCGTACTCCGCCACCGTGCGCCTCCGATCCCCGCCGAGAGGGGCGAAATGTGGGCCGGAACCGGCTTTTCAGACAGAATGGATGGGTAGCCGCAGGAGAGGGGCCTTGTTATGCCCGAAGGACAGGTGCTCGAGTTCACGCACGTGACGAAACGATTCGGTGACGTCACGGCGCTCTCCGACTTCTCGGCCCGCATCGAGCCAGGAGCGGTCACGGGTCTGCTCGGACCGAACGGAGCCGGCAAGACCACGTCGCTGCGCATCCTGCTCGGCCAGGTGCGCGCGACATCCGGAACAGCCACGATCGGCGGCGTCCCCTACTTCGACATGCGTCAGCCGCTGCGCACGGTCGGCAGCGTGCTCGAGGAGACGGTGTACCGGCCGCGTCGCACGGCTGCCCGCCAGCTGCAGATCGCGGCCAAGGCCAACGGCATCCCCGTCACGCGGGTGACCGAGGTGCTCGACCTGGTCGGCCTGCACGGCGATGCGAACACCCGCATCGGCACGTTCTCGCTCGGCATGCGTCAGCGCCTGAGCCTGGCCACCGCGCTGCTCGGCGACCCGGGCGTGCTCGTGCTGGACGAGCCAGCGAACGGACTCGACCCCGAGGGCATCCGCTGGATGCGTCTGCTCATGCGCCGCCTCGCCGACGAGGGACGCACGGTGCTCGTGTCATCGCATGTGCTCAGCGAGGTCGAGCAGGTCGCCGACAACGTCGTGGTGCTCTCGAAGGGGCAGGCCGTGTACACCGGCGGCATCGACGTGCTCTCCGACCCGACGACGGGTGCGGTGATCGTCGACGCCGAGGACCGCACGCCGCTCACCGCGGCTCTGGCCGCCGCCGGTCTCGAGTTCGACGTGCTGCGCTCCGGCGTCACGGTGCGAGGATCGGATGCCGCCGCCATCGGCGCCCTCGCCGCCTCGGCCGGTGTCGCGCTGACCGTGCTGCAGCAGCGCGGGCCGAGCCTGGAAGAGGTCTTCCTCGACCTGGTCTACGGCCGCCGCACCGAGCCGGCGCGCCTCACGGATGCCGCGGACACGGATGCCGCCGGCGAGCCCGGTTCGATCGACGGAGAAGAAGGCGCCGCTGACGCCGAGGGCGCCGGTGCGGCCGCAGCCGAGGTGGCCGCCACCGAAGCCTCCGACACCGAGGCCGGGTCCGAATCCGCCGACATCGACGCCGATGGTGCGGGCCTGGCCAGTGCCGGTATCGCAGCGGGCGGCGTCGCAGCGGGAGCAGCGGCTGCCGGCGCGTTCGGCGCCGGTGCCGTTTCGGACGCCGACGACGCAGGCGCCACCGGTGCAGTCCCGGCCGCAGACGCGTTCGCCGCCAGCATCTTCGGCGGCGCGGCGGCTCCCGAAGCCCCCGATGCCGACGTCAGCTCCACCGCCGCAGCCCCGGCCACAGAGGCCATCGCCGCCGGGATCTTCGGTGACGCCGCTGCTCCCGAAGCCGACGAGATCGCTGACGCCGACGACGCGGCCCCTGCCGATGCCGCCACAGGCGACGTCCCGGACGATGCCGCCGTCGACGCGATCGACGCCGCTGCGGCGTCCGCGGACGCCGCAGCAGCGAGCGACGCCGGTTCCGCTGATGCCGTCGCAGCTGCGGGCGACATCGCAGCCGCAGCCCCCGTCGCCGCAGATGCCCTCGACGCCGAGGCTGCGTCCGCAACCGAGTCAGGCTCGACTGCCGCGGCTGCTCAGGATCCCGACGACGCCACAGACGCCGACGACGAGAGCGGAGCTGCTCCGGCCGCCGCCGGAGCCTCCAGCTTCGGGTTCGCAACGGGGACGGACGACGCCGCCGAGGCGGCGTCCGCAACCGACGCGTCAGACGCAGCGCCCGCCGCGGCAGAACCGGATGAAGACGCCGCCGAGGCAGGCTCGACTGCCGCGGCTGCTCAGGATCCCGACGACGCCGCTCCGGCCGATGACGAGAGCGCCGACGGAGCCGCCGCCGGCGCCTCCGGCTTCGAGTCCGCATCGGAGACGGACGACGTCGCCGAGACCGCCCCGGAGTCCACCGGCACCGACACGGACGTCTTCGACGACGAGGCACCCAGCGCGACGGACCCGGAGTCCGACGAGTTCGGCGCTCCCGCAGCGACTGACGACGTCCCGGCCGGCGACGACGCGCCTACCGCCGCCGCTGAGCAGACGCAGGACACCAGCGACGAGACCGACGGCGACGCGCAGGATGACGCCGGCGTCGACAGCCCGGCCGACGCCGCCGATCAGGCGCACGACGCGGCGGACGCCGGCGCAGAGCCGTCGACGGACGTCGAGGATGCGGCATCCGAGATCTCGGTCGACGAGGATGCGGCATCCGAGTCCTCTGTCGGCGACGCGACGACGACCGACGAGCGTGCGGAGGATCCCGCACCGACGACGCAGGACGACGACACCGACCTGATCGTGGACGCCGAGCCCGAGGCATCCGACCGCTCGCCGATCTCGCACGTGCCGCTGCCGTTCGCGACCTCCGCGATCTCGCTTCCGGGCGAGAC
>JAITUD010000159.1 GCA_031286555.1 Microbacterium sp.
GCGTCGTGCAGGCGCGCGGCGATTCGGTGCGGACTGCGCTGCAGCGCACCCGCGAGGTCATCGAGACGCACAACCTCGGCGCCGACTGACCGCGATCAGCCCAGGTGGTCCCTCGTGCTGGACATGACGCGCGTCGCGAGGCGGTTGGCCCTCGCCAGCGAGCCCTCGAGCGACAGCCCGCTGATGAGCCCCGCGAGGAAACCGGCCGCGATGGCGTCCTCGGCGCCGATCGGCTCGATCATGCGGAAGTCGATCGGCGGGGCCTCGGCCCGGGTCCCGCCGTCGAACGCCGTCGCTCCGGTGGGGTGGATCACGACGAGGTGGCGCGGCTCGGGCAGCAGAGCGCGCAGCGCGCCGGCATCCGTCGCGCCGAACACGCTGAGCGCGTCGGCCTCCGAGACGAAGACAACGTCGGCGCGGCGGGCGAGCCCCGCCAGCGCCTCGCGCCCGACGTCTTCCCTGCCGAGCCAGAGCGGCGGCCGCCAGTGCACGCTGAAGGAGCGGATGCCGGACTCGCGGTCGCCCTGGAACAGCCACTCCTGCGCGCGCAGCGCGGAGGAGGACAGGGCCGAGGTGACGCCGGAGGTGTGCACGACCCTGGCGTGCTCGAGCAGTCCGCGCGCCGCGGGCGCGGCCAGCGTCTCGGGGGAGAGCAGACTCCCCGCGGACGAGCTGCGGTAGTAGTGCATGCGGTCGGCGATGCCCGAGGCCTCGGAGGAGACCTCCTTGACGTACAGTCCGGTCGGCGCATGCGGATCGCGCTCGAGGCCGGAGGTGTCGACGCCGTAGCGGCCGAGCTCGGCGACCAGGAAGTCGCCGAAGCCGTCATCGCCGACCCGGCCGATGACGGCGGAGCGCACACCGGCGGTCTGCAGGGCGATCGCGACGTTCAGCTCCGCTCCGCCGAGGGAGCGCGCGAAAGTCTCGGCTTCGGCGAGCGGCAGGGGTGGTTCTGGCGTGAACACCACAAGGCCCTCGCCCACGCTGACGACGGTGACGTCGGATGCTTCGGGCACGCTTCAGACACTACGGCCAACCGGGCGGGCACGGCAATCGCGATAGGCTGGACCATCATGAACGACGCTCCGATCGGCATCTTCGATTCCGGGGTCGGCGGGCTCACCGTCGCACGGGCTATCCGAGCCCAGCTGCCGCAGGAGTCCCTGGTCTACATCGGTGACACCGCGCATTCGCCCTACGGTCCGAAGCCGATCGCCGACGTCCGCCGCTACGGACTCGAGGTGCTGGACACCCTCGTCGAGCAGGGCGTCAAGATGCTCGTGATCGCCTGCAACACGGCATCCGCCGCCATGCTGCGCGACGCGAGGGAGCGCTACGACGTCCCCGTCGTCGAGGTGATCGGCCCCGCCGTGCGCCGCGCCGTCTCGACCACCCGCAACGGGCGGATCGGCGTGATCGGCACGGTCGGCACCATCGGGTCGCGGGCCTACCAGGACATGCTCGAGGTGAACGAGCGGCTCGAGGTCTTCACCGCCGCCTGCCCGCGCTTCGTCGAGTTCGTCGAGGCAGGCATCACCGGCACGCCGGAGGTGCTCGCCACCGCCGAGGGGTACCTGGCGCCGCTGCGCGACGCCGGCGTCGACACCCTCGTGCTGGGGTGCACGCACTACCCGTTCCTGCGCGGCGCGATCAGTTACGTCATGGGCGACGGCGTCAGCCTGGTATCCAGCGACGACGAGACCGCCGCCGATGTCTACCGGCAGCTGGTGGCGGGCGATCTGCTCGCCTCGCCTGATGCCCGCCCGACCCACGTCTACGAGGCCACCGGCGACTCCGCCGATGACTTCACCGCGCTCGCGAACCGGCTGATGGGCCGCGAGGTGCGCGACGTGCAGCTCGTGCAGACCGGCGTCATCACGCTCCCTCACCTGTCCTTGGAAGGAAACAATGTCTGACATCACCCGGGCCGACGGCCGCACCACCGACCAGCTGCGCGAGATCACCATCGAGCGAGGATGGAGCGCGCAGGCCGAGGGCTCGGCGCTGATCAGTTTCGGCGGCACGAAGGTGCTGTGCACGGCATCCTTCACCAACGGCGTGCCGCGCTGGCTGACCGGCAAGGGCAAGGGGTGGGTCACGGCCGAGTACGCGATGCTGCCGCGGGCCACGAACAGCCGCAACGACCGCGAGAGCGTGAAGGGCCGCATCGGCGGTCGCACCCACGAGATCTCCCGCCTGATCGGACGGGCGCTGCGCGCCGTCGTCGACACCAAGGCGCTCGGCGAGAACACGATCGTCATCGACTGCGACGTGCTGCAGGCCGACGGCGGTACCCGCACCGCCGCCATCACCGGTGCCTACGTCGCCCTCGCGGACGCGATCGAGTGGGGCCGCGAGAAGAAGTTCATCGGCAAGAACTCCACGCCGCTGCTGGACTCGGTGGCGGCCGTGTCGGTCGGCATCATCGACGGTGAGCCCATGCTCGATCTGGCATACGTCGAGGACGTGCGCGCCGAGACCGACATGAACATCGTCGTCACCGGTCGCGGTCTGTTCGTCGAGGTGCAGGGCACCGCCGAGGGCGCGCCGTTCGACAAGCGCGAGCTCGACGCCCTGCTCGACCTGGGCGTGGCCGGCTGCGCAGAGCTGAAGGACCTGCAGCTGAAGGCTCTCGCGTGAAGATCGTCCTCGCCACGCACAACCCGCACAAGATCGACGAGTTCCGTGCACTCGTGAGCGGCGTGCGTCCCGACCTCGAGATCGTCGGCTATGACGGGCCCGAGCCGGTCGAGGACGGCGTGACCTTCGCCGAGAACGCGCTGATCAAGGCGCGCGCCGCGGCGGCGCACACGGGGCTGCCCGCCGTGGCCGATGACTCCGGAATCTGCGTGGATGTGCTGGGCGGCTCACCCGGCGTGTTCTCCGCCTACTGGGCGGGACAGAAGAAGGATGCCGTGGCCAACCTCGAGCTGCTGCTCGACCAGCTGCGCGACATCGCCGACCCGCACCGCGCGGCGCAGTTCCACGCGACGATCGCGCTGGTCGTGCCCGGCGGCGCGGAGCAGACGGTGCAGGGCATCTGGCCCGGGCGACTCGCCCACGCACCGGCCGGGCCTGGCGGGTTCGGGTACGACCCGATCTTCATTCCGGACGGCCAGGATGCCGGATCCGAGCGCACGGTCGGTGAATACTCGGCGGCCGAGAAGCAGGCCGAGTCGCATCGCGCCCGCGCCTTCGCGGCGGTTCTCCCGCTGCTCGAGCAGCTCTAGCCGGTACTGAGAATCATCCCCATTCCCGACTAGGCGAAAAGGCCCTTCACCAGGGACTTCCCGGCCTACCCTGGAGGCATGCACGATCACGCGCCCACTGACCTCCGCTCGTCGAGCAACCGCCGGCTGCTGACGATCTCGCTGTGCCTGACCGCGTCGGTGATGATCGTGCAGGTCGTCGGAGCGATCATGAGCGGATCGCTCGCGCTGCTCGCCGACGCCGCCCACATGTTCACCGACTCGTCCGCGCTGGTGATCGCGTTGATCGCGAGCACGGTCGCCGCGCGCCCGGCCGATGATCGGCGCACCTTCGGCTATCAGCGTGCCGAGGTCTTCGGCGCCCTGATCAACTCGATCATCCTGATCGTGCTCGCGACTGTGGTCGCGGTCCGCGGCATCAGCCGGCTGCTGAATCCGGCCGACGTCGAGGTGCAGGGCGGCGTCATGCTGGTCGTCGCGATCGTCGG
>JAITUD010000190.1 GCA_031286555.1 Microbacterium sp.
AGGATGAGAGCCGCGACAGTCGGCTTCGTCCGCCCGGCGGGTGTGGCGGCGACCAGTTCGGAGCGGCCCGCCTCCTCATCGCCGCGGGTGTGCCGCACCGCGAGGAACGTGCTCATGAGTGCCGCGAGCATGGTCAGCCACGGCAGAATCTCGAAGGACAGGAACGCGCCCTCGGAAGCCCCGGACGGCA
The DNA here is from genome assembly GCA_031286555.1 of Microbacterium sp. Taxonomy (GTDB): domain Bacteria; phylum Actinomycetota; class Actinomycetes; order Actinomycetales; family Microbacteriaceae; genus Microbacterium. Next base: position 191 of record JAITUD010000190.1, read on the forward strand.
GTCCGCGGAACATCATGATGACCGGGTTGGCCATCACCGCGGCGAGCACGTCCACGCGGTCGGCGTGGGTGGCGTACGACTGGGTGACACCGGCGAATCCGGCGTAGGCCATCATCACGGTGGCGAGGATCCAGAGCAGCAGCTGCAGCCAGTCTCGGCGCAGGCGCTGTCGGAACAGAGCGGACATCAGCGGGACACCTTCTCGTGGGCGCGACGCGAGGCACGCGTCTCGCCACCCTCTTCTTCGGCGGCGCGGAGCGCGGCGAGGTCATCGCCGTAGTGCCGCAGGAACAGCTCCTCGAGGGAGGGCGGCTCGATCCTCAGGCCCTCGACCGAGCGCTGCGCGAGCACCGGGAGAACGGCCGGGATCGCGTCGCTGTCGACGGTGAACCGGGCACGGCCGTCGTCGACGGTGCCGTCGTGCGCCTCGGGGATTCCGGCGAGAGCCGCGGCATCCGTCGCCTCGAACGAGACCTCGGTGCGGGTCAGGTGGCGCAGCTCGGAGAGCGTGCCGGACTCGACGATCTTCCCTGCGCGGATGATGCTGACGCGATCGCAGAGCAGCTCGACCTCGGAGAGGATGTGGCTGGACAGCAGCACGGTCGCGCCGGCCTGGTGCAGCCGCTGCACCTCGTCGCGGAACACGACCTCCATCAGCGGGTCGAGGCCGCTGGTCGGCTCGTCGAGGATGTACAGGTCGGCGGGCACGGCGAAGGCGGCGATCAGAGCGACCTTCTGCCGGTTGCCCTTCGAGTACGCGCGGCCCTTCTTGCGCGGGTCGAACTGGAAGGCGGTCATCAGGCGCTCGCGCTCGGCGCGGTAGGCGGCGGACTTGGTCTTGGCGCCGCGAAGTCGCGCGAGGAAGTCGATCGCCTCGCCGCCGGACAGGTTCGGCCACACGCTGACGTCGCCCGGCACGTACGCGATGCGCCGGTGCAGGCGGGATGCCGCGTGCCACGGCTCCTCGCCGAACACGGTCGCCTCGCCGCCGGACTTGCGGGCCAGGCCCAGCAGGATGCGGATGGTGGTGGACTTGCCCGCGCCGTTCGGGCCGAGGAAGCCGTGCACCTGGCCTGCTTCCACCTCGAGGTCGAGTCCGTCGAGGGCGTGCACGCGACCGTAGGTCTTCGTCAGACCGCGCGTGCTGATGATGGTGTTCATGAGAGGCGACGGTACACCTATTTCACGAATTCGTGAACTACGTGAATGCGATCCTCACGAAACCCTCACAGCCACCATGGGCCAGCCCGTCGCGCCGTCCGGCGCCGGGGGCGCGGATGCCCCGGTCTGCGGTCTCCCGTCGGCGCCGATCGCGCGGCAGCGGATGTCGTGATCACCGGCATCCGCCCGCCAGGGGAGACGCCACTGCACCCAGGTGTCATCCGAGATCGCCGTGGCGAGCTCTGCGCGCTGCCATGGGCCGTCGTCGATCTGCACCTCGACGCCGGCGACGCCGGAGTGCGGCTGCCAGGCCACGCCTGCGATCATCGTGTCGCCTGCGGTGAGCGGGGTGCCGGCACGCGGCACGTCGATGCGGGACTGCAGCTTGATCGGGCCCTTCGCCGACCAGCCGCGGTCGGTCCAGTACGCCGTCGCCCGGTCGAAGCGGGTGACCTCGAGGTCGGTGACCCACTTCGTCGCCGACACGTAGCCGTACAGGCCGGGGACGACCATCCGCACCGGAAAACCGTGCTCGAGCGGCAGCGGTTCACCGTTCATGCCGACGGCCAGCAGCGCGTCACGATCGTCGGTGAGCGTCTCGAGTGGCGTGCCCGCGGTGAAGCCGTCCACCGAGGTGGAGAGCACCATGTCGGCGTCGGCAGCGGGCTGCGCCCGCTTCAGCAGCTCGCGGATCGGGTAGCCGAGCCAGACCGCGTTTCCGACCAGATCGCCGCCGACCTCGTTCGACACGCACGACAGCGTCGCGGCGGACTCCGTGAGCGGGAGGGCGAGCAGCTCGTCCCAGGTCAGGGTCACCTCCTGCGCGACCAGACCGTGGATGCGCAGCCGCCAGTCCTTCGGGTCGACCGAGGGAACGACCAGGGCGGTGTCGATCCGGTAGAAGTCCTGGTTCGGGGTGATCAGGGGAGTGAGGCCGGAGACGTCGAGCTCGGCACCGGCCGGGATCGCCGGGGCGGGGGATGCGGGGCGGGGGAGCCTGATCGCCGTGCGGACCGCCGTGACCGCGGTCGATCCGGCCCTGGCGAGTGAGCCGGCGACCGCCAGGACTACTCCGGCCGCCGCCGTGCCGGCCGCCCAGCCCAGGAACCTTCGGCGGGAGACGCCGTCGTGCGGCACGGATGCAGGGAGGTTGTCACGTTCGTCGGCGGCCACGCCGGGGTCTCGGCCTGCAGGCGTGCGTTCGCCCTGCATCCGCACCCGGTTCAGCAGCCGCAGCGCGACCGCGGCCACCACGCCGGCGAGCACGGACGGCAGCCAGGCCGTGAACCCGGCATCCGGTCTGGTCAGGGCGAGGACGCCGACGCCGACGCCGAGGACGGCGAACACGATGACTCCCGAGCGCGGCCAGCGGGCCTCGGCGAGGCCGGCCAGGGCGGATGCCGCGAGCAGCACGATCGCGATGCCGATCAGCAGCGCGGTCTTGTCGTTCGTGCCGAACCAGGCGATCGCGGTGTCCTTCGCCCAGGCGGGTGCGGCGTCGATCAGCGCGCCCCCGACGACTGCGAACGGGCTCGATGGCGGGGCGAACAGCGCCGCGATGAGCTCGCCGGCTCCCGCGCCGAGCAGCGCCGCGGCCACGCCGGCCGCTGCGGCCGTCCAGCGCATCGTTCGGCTCATGACCTCAGCGTACGAGCGTCGGGCGCGGGCATCGCCGTTTCTGACGGATCCGTAAGCTCCGGCCTCAACGGATGCGGGTGCGCCGGGGCCCGGCACCCGCGACGAGTGAGACCGGAGCTGGGGGAGAGGTGAGCCCTGAGCCAGGTCAGCGACGCGACTCCGGGCGCAGAGCCGGGGAGAACATCGCCATCAGCAGCGCGGCGGCGAAGGCCACGAGCATCGTCGTGCCGAGCAGCGTCGCCGAGACTCCGAACGCCGAGACCAGCGGCGGCACGAGCGCGCCCACGAGCAGCGTCATGGTGCCGAGCACGGCCGATGCCGATCCTGCTCCGCGGGTGATCCGCCCGAGCGCGAGCGCCGTCAGCGCCGGGTTGTTCACGCCGTGCGCCGACACCGCGACGAACAGCGGCACGAGCAGCCACGGCAGCGCGGAGGAGGTCATCGCGGCGAGCACCACCGCGATCGCCGCGGCGAGGCCGACCGTGAGCGCCAGCCGCACCATCCGTGCGCCGGGCACCCGCCCGGCCATCCGCCGGTTCAGCTGCGCCGCGCCGAGGATGCCGAGGGAGTTCACCGCGAACACCGCGGCGAAGCCCTGCGGGCTCAGCCCGTACTGCTTCTGCAGCACGAAGGGCGACAGCTGCAGATAGATGAACAGCACGATCCCGGCGAGTGAGAGCGTCAGCGCGGTGAGCATGAACCCGCGGTTGCCGAGCGCCGCGCCGATCCCGCGGAAGTCGTTCCGGATGCCGCCGCTCGTGCGCTCGACGCGGGGCAGCGACTCCGGCACGAGCAGCGCCGACACCAGCAGGAGCAGGACGCCGATCACCGCGAGAGTCACGAACACTCCCCGCCAGTCGCTGAACGTCACGACCGCGCCGCCGATCAGCGGGGCGAGCACCGGTGCCACCCCCATCACCGCGGCGAGCGTCGAGAAGGCGACCATGGCCTCGGCGCCCGAGAACAGGTCGTGCACGACCGCCCGGGCGATCACCATTCCGCCTGCGCCGCACAGGCCCTGCACCAAACGGATCGCGATCAGCACGCCGATCGTCGGGGCGAGGGCGCAGAGCACCGAGGTGATCACGAATCCGGCGACGGCGATGATCAGCGGCATCCGCCGGCCGAACCTGTCGCTGATCGGCCCCCACAGCAGCTGACCGATCGCCAGGCCGATCATGCAGGCGCTCATCGTGAACTGCGTGAGCGACTCGGATGCGCCGAGATCGGTGCCCAACTGCGGCAGCGAAGGCAGGTACACGTCGAGCGAGATCGGTCCGAAGGCCGTCAGCGCGCCGAGCGCGAGCATGAGGGAGCGGGGATGCCCGTTCGCCATGTGTCAGGCCTCGGACGGCTCTGCGCCCGGCTTCGGCGCACGCGGACGCTCGCCCTCGGGGAGGCGCAGCGGCGTGGTCGAGGCGGCGGGGTCGCTGTACGAGGTCGGCTCCATCGCCCGCACCACCGACACCGGGCGGGTCTCGTCGAGCGTCAGCAGGAACCGGCTGTCCTCATCGCGGTGCAGGCGGCCCGACCACATCATCCAGCTCACGCCGATCGCGCAGGCGAGCAGGCCGGCGACGCCGCCGACGTCGATCGCGGTGCGCGGACCGAACGTGTCGGCGACCCAGCCGGCGATCGGCGCTCCGATCGGGGTGGAGCCCATCACGACTGCCATGTACAGCGCGAGCACCCGCCCGCGCAGGGCCGGGTCGGTCGTGGTCTGCACGTAGCCGTTGGCGGTGGTGAGCATGGTCACGGTCGAGAAGCCGACGAACACCAGCACGACCGCGTACAACGCGTACGCGGGCATCAGCGCGGAGACGACGGATGCCACGCCGAAGCCGCCCGCGGCGATCACGAGCACCCGCACCCTGGCGCGGTCACGGCGCGCGGCGAGCAGGGCGCCCGCGAGCGAGCCGATCGCGAGCACCGAGCTGAGCAGACCGTAGCC
>JAITUD010000270.1 GCA_031286555.1 Microbacterium sp.
CGGCCGTAGACGCCGCGCTGCATGCCGCCGTTGGCCATCGGCGGCATGTTCGTCAGGCCCAGGCAGATCGCGCCGGCGGCGCGCAGCCTCTCGATCGTGAACGCGTCGCGCTGGGCGACCAGCTCGGCGAAGGCCGGCGAACCGGAAGCCGCGGTGAGGCCGGCCACGAGGTAGCTGTCCTTCGCCGTGTAGGGGATGCCGTCCAGCGGGCCTCGGGTCTCGCCGGCCGCGCGCCGGGCATCGGATGCCGCGGCCTCGGCGCGTGCCGCGGGGTTGCGGACGACGATCGCGTTCAGGGCGGTCGCGGTGCTGGGGCCGTCGAAGGCGTCGATGCGTGCGAGGTACGCGTCGACCAGGTCGACAGCGGTCGCAGCACCGCTCTCGAGCGCAGCGCGCAGATCGGCGATGGATGCCTCTACGACGTCGAACATCACGGCACCACCGGCTGCTGCTGGGTGATGCAGTGGATGCCGCCGCCACGGGCGAAGATCGGGCGGGCGTCGACGGTCACGACGCGGCGGCCGGGGTAGGCGTCCTCCAGGATGGCCCTGGCACGGGCATCGGCTGCCGGCTCGCCGAAGCCGCAGGCGATGACGCCTCCATTCACGACGAGGTGGTTGACGTAGCTGTAGTCGACGAACTCGCCGTCTGCGCGCAGCGCGGCCGGCGCGGGCAGGTCGGTGATCTCGAAGGATCGGCCGGCGGCATCCGTCTGTGCGGCGAGGTGCTCGCGCAGGTCGCGGGTGACGGCGTGGTCGGGGTGCGCGGCATCCGTCTGCGAGTGCAGCAGCAGGCGCCCGGGCGAGGTGATGGTCGCGACGATGTCGACGTGCCCGCTTGTGCCCAGCTCGCCGTAGTCGGCGGTGAGGCCGCGCGGCAGCCAGACGACCTTCTCCGCGCCGATCGTGCGGGCGAACTCGGCCTCGACGCGATCCTTGTCGGCGAGCGGGTTGCGATTCGGGTCGAGCTGGACGGTCTCGGTGGCGAGCACGGTGCCCTCGCCGTCGACGTGGATGCCGCCGCCCTCGTTCACGAGCAGGCTGGAGACGACCTCGGCACCGACCTGATCGGCGACGATACGGGCGTGCTGCGCGGCCTTCCGCCACTCCGCCCAGGCGGGGGCACCCCAGCCGTTGAAGATCCAGTCGACGGCGCCGAGCACGCCGGGACGTTCGTCGTCGACGACGAACGTCGGGCCGGAGTCACGAAGCCAGAACTCGTCGACCGGAGCCTCGACGATGTCGACGGCGCTGCCGAGCATGCGGCGAGCGCGGTCGGTCTCGGTCGGGTCCACGAGCAGAGTGACGGGTTCGAACTCGGCGACGGCGAGTGCCGTGTCCGCCCAGGCGCGGTAGCCGCTCTCCCGGTGCTCCTCACCCGTGCCCAGCGTGACGCCGGCGCGCGGGAAGGCCATCCAGGTCCGCTCGTGCGGGTCGCCCTCGTGCGGCATCCGCCAACCCATACTGTCCTCCTCGACATATTGATCGCTCGATCAATAACTTTAGGCGACAGTAGTAGGCTGACCGCATCATGTCAACCGCCGAACGCCCCCGCGCCCGACGCAAGGCACCGCAGGAGCGCGCCGCCGAGATCTTCGATGCCGCACGCGCCCTCGCTCTGGAAGCCGGTATCAGCGCCGTCACGCTGCGCGGAGTCGCCACCCGCGCCGGGGTCACCCCGGCGCTCGTCGCGCACTACTCCGACGGCATGGACCGGCTCGTCGCCGACGTGTTCCAGCGCATCGTCGCCGACGAGCGCCGCGAAGTGGCCTCCCTCGTCGCCGTTCCCGAGACCGCCGCGGCCAGCATGGACGCACTGCTCGACACGATGATCGACGGCACCCGTGACGACGTCACCCTGGTGTGGGTCGAGGCCTGGGCACATGGCCTGCGCAACGAGCCGCTCGCGCAGGCAGTGCGCACCGAGATGGATGCCTGGCGCGACCTGATCCGCGACGTGATCGTGCGCGGCGTCGACTCCGGCGAATTCCGCACGCCGGATCCGACGGCCGCCGCCTGGCAGATCCTGGGCATGGTCGACGGGCTGAACGCGCAGAGCCTGGTGCGCTGGGGCGACTCCCAGGCCCGAGGGTCGATGCTGCATGCCGCCGTCGGCGGCGTGCTCGGCGTCTGAACCGAGCTCAGAGCTCGCCCGGGCGCATCGCCTCGGCGTCGATCGCGCGGATGATCCGCTGGCCGGCGGTGTCGGTGGACGGCTCGGACGCCGCGGCATCCGCCTTCTTCGCGCCGCGGGGAGCGTAGACGACCAGCGCGTGGAACAGGAAGCGAGCGAAGAACGCGACCACGAGCGAGACGGCCGTCGCCAGCACGCTGGAGATGTGCCAGCTCTCGACCATCAGGGCCATCACCGGGATGCGCACCGCCGCCTCGACGTTGTTGAACGCGAAGGACGCCGCGAACCGCACCCACACCCCGCGCGCGTCGGCGCGCAGGTCGGCGAACACGAAGCGCTCCTGCAGCAGGAAGTTGCCGATGATCGTGACCTCGGCGCCGATGATCGCCGCCCAGACGTACGGCATGCCGGCGCGCACGAGCAC
>JAITUD010000313.1 GCA_031286555.1 Microbacterium sp.
GAGCCGACCTGTGGCGACGGCATCCGGATGCCGCCGGATGCCTGATCGAGCGGCCGCTGCGCGGCCCTGAGCCGCCCACGGCGGAGACCGCGCTCGTGCTCGGGCGAGGCACGCGTGCGAGCGGGGTGCGGGCCAGCGGGGGAGACGATGAGCGTTCCCGCGCGTTCCGCGAACAGGCCGCGGTGCTCGGCGACGCACCGCTGACCGTCCAGATCGGGAGAGGCGTCTGCGTGCGTGCACCGGAGCCGGTCGGAGCGGCGGTGCTCCGTGCGCTGGTCGTGCAGCTCTGCCGGCGGTTCACGCCGTCGCAGCTGGCGCTGCTCGGCGACGATCTCGATGGACTCGGCGTGGCCGAGCTGCCGCATGCGAGCAGCTCACGTCGCTCCGCCTTCCGCCTGGTGGTCGGCGCCGGTGGCGATCACGGGGCCGATGCGCAGCTCTCGCTGTGTGCACCGGACGAGCAGCCGCCCGACGGGGTGACGGCCGTGCTGGACTGCACCGACCCGGGGCGTGCGCGACTGCGCACACCGGACGGCGTCCAGGAGCTCGTGGTCGAGGGGATGTCTCTCGCGCAGGCCCGGCAGATCGCGGCGGAGAGCGCCGCGGATGCCGAGGAGGTGTCGGAGGTGCCGATGACGGTCGCGCTGCACGAGCTCGACAGGGCGCGGAGCGCCGGCCACGGTCTCGCCGCCGCGATCGGCCGCGGCGAACGTGGCGACGTCGTGGTGGATCTCGTCGAGGACGGACCGCACGCGATCGTCACGGGAATGACCGGCACGGGCAAGAGTGAGCTGCTGGTGTCCTGGGTGACGTCGATCGCCGCGCTGCACGGGCCCGAGCGGGTGAACTTCGTGCTCGCCGACTTCAAGGGCGGCACAGCCTTCGATCCGCTCCGCGAGCTGCCGCAGGTGGCCGCGGTGATCACCGACCTCGACGACGACGGGGCGCGTCGCGGAGTCGAGAGCCTGACGGCCGAACTGCGCCGAAGGGAGCGGGCGCTCGCCGAGGCCGGCGTGCGCGACATCCGTCAGCATCCGTCCCTGCCGCGGCTGGTCATCGTCGTCGACGAGTTCGCCGCGCTGCTGCAGGAGCACTCCGATCTGGGCGCGGTGTTCACCGATGTCGCCGCGCGCGGCCGTGCGCTCGGCATGCATCTCGTGCTGGGCACGCAGCGCGCGGCCGGGGTGATCCGCGACGCGCTCGCCGCGAACTGTCCGCTGCGCGTCAGCCTGCGGGTGGCGGATGCCGCGGACAGCAGACTCGTGATCGGTTCGGACGCCGCGGCCGCTGTGCCGGGCGGACCGGACTCGCGCGGACTGGCATTCGTGCGGAGGCCACAGGACGCGGAGGCCGTCTGCGCCCGCATCGCACTCACCCGCGCCGCAGACGTGCGGGCCGCGTCGCTGCGCTGGACCGAGGCCGAACGTCCTCGCAGCCCATGGCTGCCCGCGCTTCCCGAGCGGCTCGCGCTGGACGAGATGCTCCCGGAGGCGGATGGCGGGCTGCGGCGCCGCGGCACGGCACTCCTGCTGGGCAGGGCGGACGAGCCGGAGCGACAGCGTCAGCCCGCGGAGACCCTCGAGCCCGGGGGTGGCCTCGCCGTGATCGGCGGACCGGGCTCGGGCAAGACCGCGGCGCTGCGTCTTCTCGCCGCGCAGCAGCCGGCCGCGCGTCTGATCCCGGCCGATGCCGAGGGCGCCTGGGACGCCGTGCAGGAGCTCCTCGCCGGTGTCCACCCGTCTCTGGTGCTCTGCGACGATCTCGACGCCCTCATCGCGGCCTACCCGCCGGAGTACGCGCAGGACTTCATCTCGGCCTGGGAGCAGCTCGTGCGCGCCCTCCCGGCGGTGGTGACGGCCTCGCGGGTGTCGGGCGCGCTCGGGCGGGTCGTCGAGGCGCTGCCGCGGCGCGCGGTGCTGCGGATGCCGGGAAGGATCGAGCACATCGCGGCCGGGGGAGACCCCGATGCGTTCCGCCGGGATCGCCCCGCCGGGCGGGCGCGCATCGACGGTCGAGAGGTGCAGCTGTGCTGGGTCGAGCCGGAGCACGCGCAGCAGCTGCGCACCTCCGGCTCACCCCGATGGCGGCCCGAGCACGGCGTCAGCGGCGTCGTCACGCCGGCGGTGCAGCGGACGGCGGAGCTGCTCCGCCGGGAGCATCCGGCTCAGCGCGTGATCGGGATGACGGACGCGGCCCCCGGCGGCGCGGCATCCACCGGGCCGGTGATCATCGTCGCCGATCCCGAGGGCTGGCGGATGAACTGGTCGCTCGCCCAGCGGGTGCGGACGGAGGGCGAGATGCTGATCGCCGCGGAGTGCGCGAGCGAACTGCGTCAGCTGGCGGGCGTCCGCAGCCTTCCCCCGTACGCCCGCGCGCACGCGGGACGGGCGTGGTCGACCGTCCAGGGCGGTGCTCCGCGGCGTGTGCTGCTCCCCGGTGCGCCGGACTGACCGGTCAGATGCCGGCACCGGGGCGGATAGTGCCCACCGGCGCGCCGCCGCCGTTCACGACCAGCGGCAGGTCGGCGGCCAGCGCAGCGACATCGCTCTCGGCCACAGCTCCCGCACGCGCGAGCAGCGTGGCGGCGACGATCGTGGCCGCGCGGCCGTTGCCGTCCAGCATCTTCAGAGCGACGGTGGTGCCGCCGGGGGCGACCATGACCATCACTCCTTCCGCGCCATGCTTCGCGAAGACGCCGAGGCGCTCGATCGCGATCGTGTCCTGGTGGCCGGGACCGGCGATCGTCCACGGGTTCTCGCGCACCGCGCGGACCAGCTGACCTGCGACGCGGTGCAGGGCGAAGGGCGAGCGGTCCGAGGCGGTGCCGATGCGGTGGATGCTGCGGGCCAGGCCCTCCAGCGTCATCGCGTGCACGGGGGCGCCGCAGCCGTCGATCGCGGTGTGCGCGACCTTCGCGCCGATCAGCCTCTCCACCGTCTCGCGGATGTGCACCTGCAGCGGATGCGTCGGATCGAGATAGCCTTCGGTCGGCCAGCCGGTCGCCACGCAGGCGCGCAGCATCGCGGCGTGCTTGCCGGAGCAGTTCATCCGGATGCGGCTCGGCTCGGCGTGGTCGCGCGTCATCTCGCTGCGGGTGTCCGTGTCGCCGGGCCAGGACGGCGGGCAGGCGAGGTCGTCCTCGGTGAGGCCGCCCGCGACGAGCATCTCCCGCACCACCTCGACATGACGGTCGGTGCCGGTGTGGCTGGCGGTGCTCATCGCGAGCTGCTCGCCCTCCAGCGCCGCGCCGGCGGTGACGCAGGCGACGGCCTGCAGCGGCTTCATGCTCGACCGCGGCAGGATCAGCGCGTCGGCATTGCCGTGGCGCGAGACCACCTCGCCCTCGGGGGAGAGCACGACCGCCGCGCCGGCATGACGGGATTCGACGAATCCGCTGCGTTCGACGACGGCCAGTTCCACAGAATCCGCAACGGTGAGAGTCTCGAGCACGTCCTCCAGCTTATGACGTGTCAGGCGCCGTGCCAGACTGACGGCATGCCCCTCGGAGAACACCACTACGCCCTCACGACCACGTGGACGGGCAACGTCGGCACCGGCACCAGCGGGTACCGCGACTACCGCCGTGACGTGACGCTGCAGGTCGAGGGAAAGCCCGACGTGCTGGCATCCTCCGACAAGCCGTTCCGCGGCGACACCTCGCGCTGGAATCCAGAGGACCTGCTCGTGGCAGCCCTGTCGGAATGCCACCTGCTGTCCTACCTGCACGCCTGCGTGACCGTGGGCGCCGTGGTCACGTCATACCGCGACGAGGCGACCGGTGTGATGCGCGAGGACGGCCGTGGCGGCGGGGCATTCGCCGAGGTCGTGCTGCGTCCGCAGGTGACCGTCGCCGACGCATCGATGGTCGAGGCCGCCACGCAGGCGCACCACCAGGCGCACGAGTGGTGCTTCATCGCGAACTCGGTGAACTTCCCGGTGCGCGTCGAGCCTGTTGTGGCCGTCGGCTGATCCTGGCTAGCGCCGCTCGTGCGGCAGCGCCTGCTTGATCTTCTCGATCGGATTCTGTGCGGGCGGCTCGTTGTAGACGCCGGCGAGCTCCTGACCGGAGAGCGCGTGGATCGCCGCCATGATCTCGTCGGTCGCCTGACGCCGGGCCTTGCCGCTGGAAGCCGGACCATGCGTGCTGAGATCCAGCGGCTCGCCGAACCTCACCGTGATGCGCTCGCGGAGTGACGGCATCTTCGCGCCCCGCGGCATCATGCGGTCGGTGCCGATGAGACCAACGGGCACGACGGGCGCGCCGGTCTCCAGCGCGAGGAACGCGACGCCGGTGCGGCCCTTGTACAGGCGTCCGTCGTCGGAGCGGGTGCCCTCCGGATACAGTGCGACGGTCAGGCCGTCCTCCAAGAGCTGCTTCTGCTGGTCGAGCGCGTCGAGCGCGGCCTGGCCGGCACCGCGACGCACGGGGATCGCGCCGATCGACGTGAAGAACATGCGCGACATCGCGCCCTTGAACCCGGTGCCCTCGAAGTAGCTCGACTTCGCGAGGAAGTGCACGGGACGGGGAGCCGCCACCGGGATGGCGATCGAGTCGATGAACGACTGATGGTTGCTGGCGAAGATCAGCGGACCTTCCATCGGGACGTTCTCGCGGCCCTCGATCCTGGGGCGGTAGATCAGTCGCGCGAGCGGCGTGATCAGCATGCGTCCGAAGGCGTATGCGAAGCCGGCGCGCTTCGGGGCGCTGGTCTGCTCAGGTGCCGATTCGGGCTCCGGCGACTGCTCAGAGGTCATCAGTAGAGATTATCGAAGCATTCATGCCGACGGGGGAATGGTCGGCACTCAGCCACGGCCTAACCGGATGAGGGATGATGAGACGTCTTCTACCCCCGATCACGAGGTCTCACCGTGCGCCTGCGTCGTCCGCTTGCCCTGCTGTCCACCGTCGCCGCGGCGACCCTGATCCTGGCAGGCTGCGCAGGTTCGCCGGACGCCTCGTCGACGCCCACGCCCACCAAGAGCTCCTCCAAGTGCGTGCTGGACACCAAGCCGGGCGCGACCTCCGACTCGATCAAGGTCGACGGGTCGGGCCTGGATGCCAAGATCACCGTGCCGAAGGACGCCAAGTTCGCCGACGTCGAGCGCACCGTGATCAAGAAGGGCGACGGCAAGGACATCACCCCCACCGACTTCATCTCGGTGCGCTACCAGCTCGTGCAAGCCGACACGGGGGCCGTGCTGGACACCTCGAAGCGCGGCCCGGAAGGCGTGCTGCCGGTGCTTCTCAACCCGAACCAGTCCGCGCAGCCCGTCGACTTCACACAGTCCTCGATCTTCGTGGTCGCGGCCGAGTGCGTTCCGATCGGCTCATCGGTGGTCCTCACCATCCCGGGTTCGAAGCTCGGGGACGGCACGGGTCCGTCTGTCGCGCTCTACGTGGAGACTCTCGAGAAGCTGCCGACCGTCGCCACGGGCAAGCAGGTCGATCCGCCCGCGGGCATGGCGACCGTGAAGCTCGGCAAGGACGGCGCCCCCACGATCACCATCCCCAAGACAGACCCGCCCACCGAGACCGAGATCGGCCAGCTCAAGCAGGGCGACGGCGCGACGGTGGGTGCGAACGACCTGGTGACCGTGCAGTACCGCGGTGTGAAGTGGAGCGACGGCAAGGAGTTCGACTCCACGTGGAGCCGCGACGCGTACCCCTCGCAGTTCCCCGCCACCGGTGTCGTGAAGGGCTTCCAGCAGGCGCTGATCGGCCAGAAGGTCGGCTCGCAGGTGATCGCCGAGATTCCGCCGAAGGACGGCTACGGAGCGTCCAAGGGCCACGAGCTCGAAAAGGAGACGCTGGTCTTCGTCGTCGACATCCTCGGCACCACTCCCATCGAGGGGCAGTGACCCACAAGCCTGCGCGATAGCGCAATAGGCTGGCGGCATGCGTCGCATCCTCGTCCTCGGGTCAACAGGTTCCATCGGCACTCAGGCGCTGGACGTGATCCGCGCGAATCCGCGGCGGTTCGAGCTGGTCGGCATCGCCGCCGGCTCGAATGCCGGGATGCTGGCCGAGCAGGCATCCGAGTTCCACGTCGAGCACACCGCGCTGGGCGCCGAGGAGGCCGAGCAGCTCGTGCGCGACGTCGAGGCCGACGTGGTGCTCAATGCGATCACCGGCTCGATCGGGCTGGGCTCCACGCTGGCCGCGCTGAAGGCCGGCCGCACCCTGGCTCTGGCGAACAAGGAGTCGCTGATCGTCGGTGGCGCGCTGGTTCGCACCGCCGCGGCAGAGGGGCAGATCGTGCCGGTCGACTCCGAGCACTCCGCGCTCGCGCAGGCTCTGCGCTCGGGCGAGCACGCGGAGGTGCGGCGGCTGGTTGTCACGGCATCCGGCGGTCCGTTCCGCGGGCGCACGCGGGAGCAGATGACGGAGGTCGCCCCCGCCGAGGCGCTCGCGCACCCGACCTGGAACATGGGGCGGATGGTGACCACCAACTCCGCCACGCTCGTGAACAAGGGGCTCGAGGTGATCGAGGCGCACCTACTGTTCGATGTCGCGTACGACGACATCGAGGTGGTGGTGCACCCGCAGTCGATCGTGCACTCCATGGTGGAGTTCGTAGACGGCTCGACGATCGCGCAGGCGTCGCCGCCCGACATGCGGCTGCCGATCTCGCTCGGGCTGGACTGGCCGCACCGCGTCGGCGGCGTCGGACGCCCGCTGGACTGGCGTCAGGCCACGAGCTGGACCTTCGAGCCGCTCGACGACGTCGCGTTCCCGTCGGTGGTGCTCGCGAAGCAGGTCGGCCGCGCCGGCGCGACGTTCCCCGCGGTCTACAACGCCGCGAACGAGCAGGCGGTGGACGCATTCCACGAGGGGCGGCTGTCGTTCCTCGGGATCGTCGACACGATCGCC
>JAITUD010000364.1 GCA_031286555.1 Microbacterium sp.
GGCGCGATCGCGTTGCCGTCGAGCACGAAGTCGAGCGTATCGAACAGCGTGCGCTTGTGGCGATCGGCGACCCGCCACTCGACGAAGAAGCCGCGCTTGTACTTGCGCAGGTTGTCCTCGCCGGCGTTGTCGGCGCGCCAATTGGGGGCGCCGGCGCGCTGGCGCAGCTGGATCTCCCAGCGGGCCATGTCCGCGAGCACGGTGACGGCGGGCCGGTCGAGCAGCGGAGCGAGCAGCGCCGCGCCCCAGCCGATGACGACGGCGGGTGTGCCGACGATGCGGCCGGCGAGGCGGGCGAGCGCATCTGAGTCGTAGAAGTCGGAGAGAACGAAGTGGCTCATCACGCCGAACACGCGATCGTCGGTGAGATTCGGGGCGATCAGCCGCTCGATCTCGTCCACGGGGCGGGCGGCCGTCTCGACGTCGATCAGGTTCCATTCCGGGAGGGCCTCGCGCACCGCGGCGGTGACCGCGGCGACATCGGCGCCCGGGTAGGTGTCGACGAGCACGATCGGAGCTCCGGCGGCGCGGGAGCCCGCGAGTTCGGCCACGGCAGACCACCCCTCGGAGCCGCGCAGGATGCGTTCGCCGGCGGGGAGCGCGACGGTCGGCTGGGTGTCGTAGCGGCCCCTGACGGTGTGCCCTTCGTGCATGTCGCTGATCGGAGTGGTCACTGGTCCTCCTGGTCGTGGTGGGTGGTGGTTCCGCGGGCGAGCACGGCGAGTCCCCTGGCGACGGAGAGCTCGGGCTCGGGCGGGACGATGAAGCGCGGCGGGGTGACCGAGGGCCACAGGTGCGCGTGGACGTAGGTCTCGATCGGCTCGCGCACGGCGTCGCCGGCGCGCAGGATGCCGCCGGAGAGGATGACCGCCGCAGGGTCGTACATGTGGATGAGCGTCACGACCGTCGCGCCCCAGACCTGCAGGAACCCGTCGCGGAGTTCCTGATGCGCGTCCCCCTGGAAGAGGTCGTGCACGGTCAGGCCCTCGTGCTGCTCGCCGAGCGCCCAGGAGCTGGCCAGCGCCTCCGCGCATCCGAGGTTGCCGCAGGGGCAGATCGGGCCGTGGATGTCGGTGGTGGCGTGCCCGCCGAGGATGCCGGCATGGCCGGACCGTCCGCGCAGCGCGACGCCGCCGATCATCGCGGCAGTGCCGATGCCCGTGCCGAGTGTGACGA
The DNA here is from genome assembly GCA_031286555.1 of Microbacterium sp. Classification (GTDB taxonomy): domain Bacteria; phylum Actinomycetota; class Actinomycetes; order Actinomycetales; family Microbacteriaceae; genus Microbacterium. The sequence continues at coordinate 1,177 of JAITUD010000364.1, forward strand.
GCACGACGTCTCGTTCGCCTGAGGCCTCGGCCTCGCCGATCAGGGCGGCACGGGCGTCGTTCTCGACGACGGCGGGGAGGTCGAGTTCGGTGCGCGACCAGTCCTGCAGGTCGAGTTCGCGGAGGAAGTCGTACTTGGCGTTGGCGTGCAGCATCCGCCCGGTGGCCGGGTCGACGACACCGGGGACGGCGATGCCGACGGCCGTCGGGGTGCCGGTTCCGGCGACGAGGCCGCGGGCGGCATCGGCGGCCGCGGCGAGGTCGCCCGCGTCGCCGCGCACGGGGACCGCTCGGGAGGTGAGCACCTGCGCGCCGTCGATGACGGCGAGCTTGATCTCGGTGCCCCCGAAATCGATGCACAGCTGCATCGGTCCTCCTCGGTCGAATGTTGGTAACGATACCAAGATTGTCGAGCGGATGTCAACGGATCGACGGGGGAGCATCCGGCCCGGCCTGCTCGTCATCGACCGCGTGTAGAGTTCCCAGCATGTCGAGTCCCGAATCGGACAGGTCAGGGGTTGTCGGTCACACCGCCAGCCCCGCGACCCACTGATCACGCCGCCCGCGATGCGGGCGGTTGTCTGACGCACCCGGGCGCCGGCCGTGGTGACAAGAAGAACCAGTTCTTGATCCCTCACCTCGGAGCTCTCGATGCCTTTCGCTCTCTACATGCTCGCCCTTGCCGTCTTCGTCATGGGCACGTCGGAATTCATGCTTGCGGGGCTGCTCCCCGCGATCGCGGCCGACCTCGACATCCCGGTCGGCGCCGCAGGCCTGCTGACCTCCGCATTCGCGGTCGGGATGGTCATCGGTGCGCCGGCGATGGCCGCCTTCGCTCGACGGTGGCCACCGCGCGTCACTCTGAGCATCTGTCTCGTCGTGTTCGCGGGGAGTCATGTCATCGGCGCGATGACACCCGTGTTCTCCGTCCTTCTCGCCACCCGTGTGCTCAGTGCCCTCGCGAACGCGGGCTTCCTCGCCGTGGCTCTGAGCACGGCCGCGACGCTCGTACCGGCGGACCGAAAGGGGCGCGCACTGGCGGTCCTGCTCTCCGGCACGACGATCGCGACCGTGGCGGGCGTCCCCGCCGGAGCGCTGTTCGGCACGGCGATGGGCTGGCGGACGACATTCTGGACGATTGCGATCCTCTGTGTCCCCGCAGTGATCGGCGTCATCCTGGGCATCCCGGACGATGACGGTCGATCGACGACGAGCGCGTCCTCGCCGGACCTCGGCGCGGAGCTCCGACAGCTGACGGCGCCGCGGCTCATCCTGACGATGGCGCTCGGGGCGCTGATCAACGGAGCGACCTTCGCCGCGTTCACGTTTCTGGCGCCCGTCGTGACGGAGAAGGCGAGCCTGGCGGAAGGGTGGGTGTCGGTCGCGCTGGTGATGTTCGGCATCGGATCCTTCCTCGGCGTCACCATCGCCGGACGACTCTCCGACCGTCGGCCCGGCCTCGTCCTCGCGATCGGAGGGCCGCTCCTGCTGATCGGCTGGATCGCGCTGGCAATGGTCGCGTCCCACCCCGTCTCGCTCCTGGCCCTTGTGCTCGTCCAGGGCTTCCTGGCGTTCGGCGTCGGCAGCACCCTGATCGCGCTCGTGCTGTATTCGGCGTCGGGTGCGCCGACGATGGGCGGTTCGTATGCGACGTCGGCGCTCAACCTCGGAGCCGCCGTGGGGCCGGTTCTCGGTGCGATCGGGCTCGCGATCGGGCCGGGGGTGCTCGCGCCGGTCTGGGTCGCCGCGGCGCTGACGGCGATCGCCCTCGTCGTCATGCTTCTCGCCAGAGGTGTGCTCACGAGGACGACGGACGGGGCGAACTGATGCCCGGAGCCCCCGCGCCGGCGGGCCCTCAGCGCACGCCGAGGCGCAGCGACACCGGCAGCTCGATGTCGCGGGGCGGGGCATCCTTCCCGTCGCCGTCGAGCCGGTCGAGCAGCAGGCGGGCGGCGGTGCGTCCGAGCTCGCGCGGGTCGTGGTCGACCACGCTGATCGGCACCGGCGAGAGCTCGGCGAGCTCGAAGTCGTCGAAGCTCACGATCTCGGGGAAATCCGCCGGCGTGCGCAGCCCGGTCTCGAGCTGACGGCTGATCTCGGTGATCGCGCCGATCGCGTTGCGGTTGTTCGCGCAGAAGATCGCCGTCGGCGGGTTCTTGGCGTGCAGCAG
>JAITUD010000340.1 GCA_031286555.1 Microbacterium sp.
CGAGCGTCCCCGAGATCGAGATCGACGAGAACGTCGCCCCGCGTCCCGAGGAGGATGCCGCGGACCTGAACCGCGCCGAACCGGATGTCACGGACCACGGCCTGGGGTGATCGGGGTCGGATAGCGTGACCCTATGACTGCTCAGAACATCATCGACATCGGCGCCACCGACATCTGGGAGGGCAAGACCTTCGTCGAGAAGGACCTCGGCACCAATGCGCTCGGCATGTCCGTCAACTCGACCGAGCCCGGCGGCGAGGCACCGTTCTGGCACCGGCACGCGAAGCTCGAGGAGCTGTACATCTTCCTCGAGGGCACCGGAGAGTTCGCGCTCGGCGACGAGGTGCTCCCGGTCGGTCCCGGAACCGTCGTCCGCGCCGGCCAGGACGTCTGGCACGCCTTCCGCTGCCTGCCCGACAGCACCGTGCCGCTGAAGTGGCTCTGCGTGCGCGGCGCCGGCGTGCCGCTGGCCGAGGTCGGCAGGGACGCCGAGCTCGACAAGGAGCGCCCGTTCCCCTGGAACGCCTGACCTGATGCGAGGGGCCCCACTAGGGGCCCCTATCCGCGCCGGTTCCAGTCGCGCAGCTTCTCGGGATTCACGATCGCCCAGACATCGCGCACGTGCCGGAAGCCGACCGCGACGACCACCACGCCGACGACATGATCGTCCCGTCTCAGGATGATCCCCGGCATCCCGTTGACCTGGGCCACCGCCGGCTCGCAGCGCGGGAACTCGGCGCTCAGCGAGATCAGCGCGGCGGCCACCTCGGACGCACCCGATGTCGGCGTCCACGCCGAGAGCGCGCTGTCGCTGTCGACGGTGAGGACGCAGCGAGCATCGAGAACGCGGGCGAGCCGCCCAGCATCCCCCTCCGCCCATGCCGCGCACAGCTCATCGACGATCACCTGCTGCACGCCATGCCCTGAGCAGCGACCCCCCTGCCCGGGGCCGGGCGGCATCATGCGATCGCGCTCTCCACGTGGCGGAGCTTGTCCGGGCTCATGATCCACAGCAGGCGGCTGATGCCGTCGCCATCCGCGGTCACGGCGAGCGCCGTCGTCACGACGCCGTCCTCCGACAGCGTCACGGCGGGGCGTCCATTGATGATGACCCAGTCGATCTGCTTGCCGGTCCAGAAGTGCGACGAGAACGCGGCGACGAACTTCGCCACGCGGAGGGCGCCGATGACCGGGATCCGCGCTGCCAGCTTCACGCCGTTGCCGTCGCTGAGGCTCACGATGTCGGTCACGAACAGCTGTTCGAGCTGATCGACGTCTCCGCGCTGGGCCGCAGCGAGGAACGCCGTGAGAAGCCGCCGCTGCTCGTCCGAGCTCACCTGTGCTCTCCGCTCGGACTGCAGGTGCTTCCGGGCTCTGCTGACCTGCTGTCGCACGGCGACCGGTGTCGACTCCAGGATCTCGGCGATGCGCTCGTAGGGGTAGTCGAGCGCCTCACGCAGCACGTACGCCGCGCGCTCCGTCGGCGTCAGCTTCTCGAGCAGCAGGAGCACCGCGTACTCCAGGGCCTCGCCCCGCTCCGCACCGAGCAGCGGGTCGTCCTCCGTGTTCACCGGCTCCGGCAGCCACGGGCCTATGTAGGTCTCGCGACGCGTATGAGCCGACTGCAGCAGATTGATCGACAGCCGAGTCGTGATCGTCGTGAGGAACGCGGCCGGCTCCTTCACCGCCGCTCGATCGGCGAGCTGCCAGCGGATCCACGCCTCCTGGACGATGTCCTCCGCGTCGGCGACGCTGCCCAGCATGCGATACGCGATGCCGAACAGCCTGCGCCGGACGTTCTCGAACTCCTCTTCCGCGGCACCATCGCCGAGGGCATCGCTCGCTGCCACCACAACCACCTTCGCACTCAATGAGATCGCTTGATCGGGGGCGGGTGCGCCCTCGTCAGATCTGACCGGAGAGGCGGCTGAATTGTGACGCCGGAACGGGGTGTCGGACTGGTCGCCTCTTGGCGGCATCCTGGCATGAAAAAAGCCCCCGGGTGGAGCCGGGGGCTTTCGTAGCAGGAGCGGGGCTTGAACCCGCGACCTCACGATTATGAGTCGTGCGCTCTGACCAGCTGAGCTACCCTGCCACGAGTCGTTCATCCGAAAGCATGAACGCTACGAGCCCCGAGTCAGGATTGAACTGACGACCCCTTCCTTACCATGGAAGTGCTCTGCCACTGAGCTATCGGGGCATGTTTCCCGTCTCCGGGCAACCAGGAAAGCCTAACATCCCGGAGGGCCGATCAGGAAATCGGGCCGACCCCATCGTGACGTCCGGCATTCTTCTTCATCCACGGCAGCGGGTCGAAGGTCTGCCCGTTGCGGAGCAGCTCGAAGTGCAGGTGCGCGCCGAAGGAGTGACCGGTGTTGCCGACCAGACCGACGATCTGGCCGACCTTGACCTGCTGGCCCGTCTTCACGCGGATCGAGCCGTGCTGCATGTGCGAGTAGTGGCTCGTGACGACCTTGCCGTCGATCATGTGATCGATGTAGACCGTGACGCCGTAGCCGCCGCCGTTCTCGGTCGCCTTGCGGACGACACCGTCGGCGATCGCCTGGATCGGCGCACCGTTGCCCGGCACGAGGTCGAGACCCTCGTGCATCTTGCCGCGGCGCATGCCGTACGGCCAGGTCATCGCGACGCCGACCGCGAACGGCCACTGGATCAGCGCAGTGGTGTCGTTCGTGTAGACGCTGCTCGAGTACTGGATGCCCTCTTCGGCCGCGAGATCGATCATCGACATCGACGAGAACTGGCCGGAGCGGGCGACGGGCTCGCTCTCGACATCAGAAGGCGCCACGAACGCCTGGATGTCGTTCTCGGCGGCCTTCTTCTGCGGGGTGTCCACCGCGGTGAGCGAGGTCACGGACTGCGCACCGTAGCCCTGCGCTGCCGCGACCGCCTCGGAGGGCATCGTCATCGAGACGAGCATCAGGCCGGCGACGCCCATCACACCCAGCGAGGCGCCGGCAGCGGCGATCTTCCGGCCGAGGCGACGGCCACGGCGCGGCGCGACGTGCGCCGCGCTCGGCTTGTCGTCGGATTCCTCGCCTGCGGATGCCTCGGGTTCGGACTCGGCTGCGGGCAGGACGGTCTCGTCGAGATCCTCCGCGCTGAACCCGAACGCCTCAGCGGCTGCCGAGAACGCGTCGACGGACGGGTCCGTCGCACGCTCGTCGTTCTCGAACGCTGCGGATGCCTGGGAGGCTCGGCGCTGCTCGGCAGCGAGCTGCTCTGCACGGGCCTGGTCGGCGCGGGCCTGCTCCGCTGCAATGCGCTCTGCGTGCGCCTGGGCGGCGGCGACCCGTTCGGTCTGCGCGTTCTCGGCGGCAACCCGCTCAGCCTGCGCCCGCTCCGCCGCAATGCGCTCTGCGTGCGCCTGGGCAGCGAACTGCTCGGCCTGCGCCTTCTCGGCGGCAACCCGCTCGGCACGAGCCTGCTCCGCCGCGACGCGCTCTGCGTGCGCCCGGGCGGCGACCTGCTCGGCCTGCGCCTTCTCGGCGGCAACCCGCTCAGCCTGCGCCTTCTCAGCGGCGACCCGCTCGGCACGAGCCTGCTCCGCAGCGGCCCGATTCGCGGCCTCCCGCTCAGCAGCAGCGGGCTCATCGAAGATCAGACGCTCGGTCTTCAGATCGGCGGCAGCGGCGGGAGCGATCGGCTCTGCCTCGACGACCGCCTCAGCCCCGAGAGGTTCGGCGGCGCTTGCGATGCTCCGGGCGCCGGCATCCGTGAGCGCGGAGCGCCAGGGCGCAGCATCCGATGCGGGCGTCTGCGAGGCGCCGGTCCGACGCGCGCGTCGGCCGATGAACGGCTGCTCCGCGGCCGGCTCCTGCACGACCGGGATCTCAGCGGTCTGGCGCGCACGGGCCGCGCGACGAGAAGTGGGAGCGACAGGCGACGAGACTTCAGCACCGGCCTGAGCAGGCACCGCGGAGCGTCGGTCCGACCGACGCTCGGGGGCAGAGCCGGTCTCGGGGGCATCGAAGGGCAAAGGAATTCTCTCGGTCGCGC